>CAZWED010000084.1:0-11452 GCA_964632645.1 uncultured Ferrimonas sp.
GTAGTGGTTACCCAGGTCCCCCCACAGCAGGGTGGAGACAAAGATGCCGGCCAGGATCATCAGGCCACCCATCGTGGGGGTGCCCCGCTTGCTGAAGTGGGATTCCGGGCCATCATCCCGAACCACCTGCCCAATCTGCAGGCGCTGCAGGTACTCGATCATCCGCGGGCCCGCCCACAGGCAGAAGGCCAGCGCGGTCAACAGGCCAACAATGGCCCGGAACGTCAGGTAGGAAAAGACGTTAAAAGCGGTGTAATACTGTGTCAGGTATTCCGCCAGATAAACCAGCATCTATTCGTTTTCCCCAAATTCGTCGCGCAGGGCCCTGGCCACATTTTCCATGCGGGCGCTGCGCGAACCTTTAATCAATACCGTGACCGGCCCGGACAGGGCCGCCAGCTCGGCTTTCAGGTCAGGGAGCAGTTCCGCTTGGTCCCCAAAGTGACGCGCCGCGTCATGCTCTTGCGCGGCAAAGCGGCTTAATGTACCCACTGTCAGCAGGCGGTCAATCCCTTTTTCGTTCGCGTACCGCCCGACGCGGCGATGTTCCGCTTCGGCTTCCTCGCCTAACTCACCCATGTCGCCGAACACCAGCAGGCTCATCCCCTCCCTTTCGGCCATCAGGTCGATCGCCGCCATGGTAGAGGCCGCATTGGCGTTGTAGCTGTCGTCAATCAGGGTCAGGCCGGCCCGCAGGGCAGAAAACTGGGTGCGACCGGCAACGGACGGCGCCAGCGCCAGCCCCGCCGCGATCTGCTCCAGGCTGACGTCGGCGGCGGTGGCCAGCGCGGCAGCGGCCAGCGCGTTATCGACCTGATGCCGCCCGGGCAGCGGCAGGCGAACCAGCACCTCGGCTTCACCCCGGTGCAGCAGGAAGTGGTAGCAGCCGTCGTGGTCACGGGACAGGGCTGAGGCCCACACGTCGGCCCCGCTCCGGCTGGAGTAGGTCAGGCGGTTCTGATCGCCCAGACGTTCCAGCAACCAGGGCGCCCACTCGTCATCCAGATTGACGATGGCGATGCCCTCATCCCCCAGATGCTCATAAATTTCGGATTTGGCGCGGGCTACGCCCTCGATGCCCCCAAAGCCTTCCAGGTGGGCCCCGCGGATGTTGTTGATCAACGCGGCTTTGGGCTGCACCAGGCTGGAGGTGTAACGGATCTCACCGGCATGATTGGCCCCCAGCTCCAGAATGGCGAAGCGATGCTCCGGCTGGAGTTCGAGCAGGGTCAGCGGCACGCCGATGGTGTTATTGAGGTTGCCGCGGGTGGCCAGGGTCGGCCCCAATTGGCTGAAAATGGCAGCGGTCATCTCTTTGACCGAGGTTTTGCCAACCGAACCGGTGATCGCCAGGCACAGCGGGTTCAGCGTCTGGCGCAGCCAGGCCCCCAGTTGGCCCAGAGCCATCAAGGTGTCGTCGACCCGGATCTGAGGCAGTTCGCTCTCAACCGGACGGCTCACCAACAGCGCCACCGCGCCCGCGGCTTCGGCTTGCGCCACAAACTCATGGCCATCAAACCGCTCGCCCACCAGCGCCAGAAACAGGTCGCCGGGCGCCAACGCCCGGGTGTCGGTCCCGACCCGCTCAACGGTAATATCCGCCCCAATCAGGGTACCGCCGACCGCTTCAGTGAGGGTACTCAGGGATACCGGGATCATAAGCCCTGCTCCACCAGTTGTTGCGCCAGGGCGCGTTCGTTGTAGTCCAGCCGTTCACCCGCGATGATTTGGTAATCCTCATGGCCTTTGCCAGCCAGCAAAATCATGTCTCCCGGCTGGGCTTCGGAAAAGGCCCGGCGAACGGCACTGGCGCGATCTTCGATCACTTCGGCCTGCCCGGTCAGTCCGGCTTCCATCTGGGCCACGATGTCGGCAAACCGTTCACTGCGGGGGTTGTCCGCGGTGATGATCAGGTGATCCGCGCCCTGCTCTGCCGCCTGGGCCATCAGGGGACGCTTGCCGCTGTCCCGCTCACCCCCGCAGCCAAACACGCACCAGAGCGCACCCTGACAATGGGGGCGCAACGCTGCCAACGCCTGACTCAGGGCATCCGGCGTGTGGGCGTAATCCACCACCAGGGTGGGCAGCCCCGCGCCACCGAAGCACTCCATGCGCCCGGCGGCACTGTGCAATGTCGGCACCACGGCCAGCAGATCGTCCAGGGCATAACCCAGGCTCAGCAATGCTCCCAGAGCGGCCAAAAGGTTGGCCAGATTGAATGCGCCGAGCAAGGGACTGTCGAGCTGGCCCTGACCAAAGCTGGAGATCACCCGGGCGTGCACGCCCTGATCGTGAAAGGTAACGCCCTCCACGGTCAGGAAGGCCCCTTCACAGCGGGCCCCCTGGGCACTGTAGCCGAGCGTCTGCATGCGATCGCTCAGCTCGCGGTGCCAACGCACGCCGGTCTCGTCGTCCAGGTTGAACACACCGTGGGAGACGTTGGGCAGCGCAAACAGGCGGCGCTTCGCTTGCGCGTACGCCGCCATGTCGCCGTGATAATCCAGATGATCCCGGCTCAGGTTGGTGTACACCCCGACTTTCACCGGCAGGGCAGCCACCCGGGCCTGACTGAGTCCGTGGCTGGAGATCTCCAGCGCCACGGTATCGGCGCCCGCCTTGGCCTGACGGTCCAGCTCCCGCGCCACGGTGATGGCATCGGAGGTGGTGTTGACCGATGGGGTCAGGTCGCCCCACAGGCCGTTGCCCACCGTGCCCATCACGCCGGCCTGTCGGCCAAGGGCGCTGAGCAACTGGGCGCACAGCTGGGTGACGGTGGTTTTGCCGTTGGTGCCGGTGACACCAATCAGAGTTGGACGGGTTGCTGCCGGATAGGCGCGCAGGGCCATCTCCGACAAGCGTTGCGACAGATCCCGCAGGCCCACCACGACGGCGCCCTGACGATCCGGCAGACGCCCATCCTGTTCCGCCTCCGCCACCACGGCCACCGCCCCCTGGGCGATCGCCGCATCAATGTAATCGCGGCCGTCCACCTGATGGCCGGCCACAGCAATAAAACAGTCTCCCGGGCGCACGCGTCGGCTGTCCAGTGCCAACTGCTGAAAGCCTATCCCTGTGTTCAGCGCCATCCAGGGAGCCAGCAGGTCATCGAGTGACGACATTATCGCTCCCCCATACTGAAGCCAGGGTGCCCACTTTGGCGCCCCGCTGGCTTGGTTCCACATTCAAAAGTTGCAAGGCACCGGCCATCACTTCGGAGAAGACCGGGGCCGCCACGGTGCCACCGTAGTAGGCGTCACCCTGAGGTTCGTTAATCACCACCGCCATCGCCAGGCGGGGGTTTTCGGCGGGGGCCAGACCGGCAAACAGCGCCACATAGTCTTCGCCGTACCCGCCGGCCACCGCTTTACGGCTGGTGCCGGTCTTACCCGCCACCTTGTAACCGTCGATGGCCGCCCGGGTAGCGGTGCCACCGGGTTCGGTCACCTGGGTCAGCATGCCGACCATCTGCCGTGCCACCTCCGGTGACAGCACCTGCTCGCCCTGGGGCACCTGCCCCTCGCGCAGTTTCAGAATGGAAGCGGGGCGGGCGACACCGCCGGCCCCGAGGATGGCGTACATCCGGGCCAGCTGCAGCGGGGTGGTGGTCAGGCCGTAGCCAAAGGCCAGGGTCGCGCGCTCATGCTCAGACCAGCGACGGCGCTTGGGCACGTTGCCGGTGGTCTCGCCATCCAGGTTGATGCCGCTGTAGGTACCCAGACCAAAATCGGCGTAGAAGGCCAGCAGTTCGTCCACCTCCATCTGCAGGGCCATCTTGGCCATGCCGATGTTGGAAGATTTCACCAGCAGCGTACTGACGTCCTGCTTGCCCAGGTTGCGGCCATCCCGCACCAGGCCACCGCTGACCCGCATCCAGCCGGGGCTGGTGTCCATCACGGTGTCCGGCGTTACCAGCCCTTTTTCAATGGCGGCGGCCACCACCAGCGGTTTCACCACAGAGCCGGGCTCATAGGCGTCGGTGATGGCGCGGTTGCGCATCTGGTACGCCTGGATGCCGGAACGCTGGTTGGGGTTAAAACTGGGGGTGTTGGCCATCGCCAGGATCTCACCGGTGGGGATGTCGATGATCACCAGTGAGCCGGAGGTGGCCATGTGGTATTGGGTGGCCCGCTTCAGTGCCCGATAAGCCAGGCTCTGGAGCCGCATATCCAGGCTCAGCACCAGGTCATTGGGGTGCTCGCCTTCTGCCACCACGGACAGGTTTTCCACCACCTCGCCACCGAGGCCCTTGCGCACCCGCACCTGCTCGGGGGAGCCGGTGAGCCAGTCGTCGTAATTGCGCTCCAGCCCCTCGATCCCCTTATCGTCGATGTTGGTCAGGCCGATCAGCTGGCCCGTCACCTCACCGGCAGGATAGTAACGACGGGATTCGGGCTTCAGGCCCACCCCGGGGATGCGCAGCTTGGCAATGTATTCCGCCACCGCCGGTGTCACCTGACGGCGCAGGTAGAGGAAACGGCGCTTGGGATCCTGCTGCACCCGCTCCAACAACTCCGCCTCCGGCAGGTCGAGCACGTCCGCCAGCGCACGCCAGCGCCGCGGATCATCAAAACCGTTGCCCTCAAACACCCGCTTCGGGTCCGCCCACACCGCCTGGACGGGGACGCTGACCGCCAGCATCTCACCGTTGCGATCGGTGATCATCCCACGCTGTACGTCGCGGGTTTCCAGTCGCAGGGTTCTGAGGTCGCTTTCGTGGCGCAGCCGATCCGGTGCGATCACCTGGATGTAGGCCGCCCGGGCAACAATGCCACTGAACACCAGCGCGATCGCCAGTGTCACCAGCCGCAAACGCCACAGAAACGGCGTCGGCTTGAGCTTCTGCTTGGCCTGCTTGGTCTTGCTTGGCTTGTTGATTTTGCGTCGGGTCATGGCAACCTCACCACACGCTCTTCCGACGGTTTAGGCCGGTGCATATTCAGGTCTTTGGTTGCCATCCGCGCCACCCGGCTGTGCTCCGCCAGCGTCTGCTCTTCCAGCAGCAGGTGACGCCACTGCACATCCAGCTGATCGCGCTGCTGCAGCAAGTCGTTCCAGTGCGCAGTCAGGTTTCGGGATTCCTGGGCCGCCCAGACCACCGACAATGCGGATCCCAGCACGCACAACGCCAGTGCCACCAGCCATTTGTGGTGCCACAGGTCCTTGCCAATGATGCGTGCCAGGTTGATGGTCATCGGGCTCCCGTTACAGTTTCTCGCCGATCCGCAGTACGGAGCTGCGGGCGCGGGTGTTGTCCTGAACCTCTTCATCGGACGGCTTCATCGCCTTGCCAACGGTTTTCAGGCGGCGGGTTTGTTTCAGTTGCTCCTCGGTCAGCGGCAAGCCGTGAGGCACTGGCTCGCCCTGGGCTTCGCGGCGCATAAAACGTTTCACCAGGCGGTCTTCCAGCGAGTGGAAGCTGATCACCGACAGGCGGCCACCGGGCTTGAGCACCTTGAGGGCGCCGGACAGGGCCTGCTCGATCTCGTCCAGTTCGCTGTTGATGTAGATGCGGATCGCCTGGAAGCTGCGGGTGGCGGGGTGCTTGCCCTGTTCCCGCTTGTGCTTGGGCGTCATCTTCTCGATCAGGCCGGCCAGGTGGCTGGTGCGGTCCATCGGCTCGCCGGCGGCGATGTGTTCAACGATCTTGCGGGCGATGGGACGGGCAAACTTCTCCTCGCCAAAGGTTTTCAACACCCAGGCGATGTCGTCCGCTTCAGCGCGGGCCAGCCACTCTGCCGCGGTCTCGCCGCGGCTGTTGTCCATACGCATGTCCAGGGGCCCGTCCCGCAGGAAACTGAAACCACGCTCGGCGTCGTCCAGCTGGGGAGAGGACACGCCCAGATCCAGCAACACGCCATCGATCTGCCCGCTGAGGCCGAGGGATTCGATGTACTGAGCAATGCCGGAGAAGGGGCCGTGGACGATCTGGAAACGGGGATCGTCGGCGGCCAGCTGTTCTGCCACCGCCACCGCCTGGGGATCCCGATCGATCCCGATCAACCGACCGTTGGGGCCCAGCTGGGCCAGGATGTGACGGGAGTGACCGCCACGGCCAAAGGTTCCGTCGACGTAGATCCCGTCCGGCTTGAGTTGGAGACCGTTGACCGCTTCACCAAGCAGCACGGTGATGTGTCGGAATGACTCAGACATCAGAGAGATAGGTCCTGTAGCCGGGGGTTGGAAAGAATGTCGGCGGCACTCACCTGCTGGTGAGCCGCCTGGATCTGGGCTTGCCAGTTGGCTTCAGACCAGACCTCGAATTTGTTCAGTTGCCCCACCAGCATCACCGACTTATCCAGGTCGGCATACTGACGGAGCGGGGCTGACAGCAGCAGTCTGCCAGCCTTATCCAGTTCGCCTTCGGTGGCGTAACCAAGCAGCAAGCGTTTGATCGCTCGTTCAGCGGGCTGGGTGTCAGACAGGGACATCAGCTTTTGCTCCACGCGCTCCCATTCAGGCAGAGGATAGAGCAGTAGACAGGGGGAATGGATATCAACAGTGCAGATCAGCTGCCCGCCACTGCAGGCACGCAAGGGCTCGCGATACCGTGTTGGTACCGTCAGTCGACCCTTCGTGTCCATCGTGATGGCATTGGCGCCGCGGAACATAGCCGCCCTTCCCTGTCGTTACGATCCGGTAAGATCCACAAATAACCACTTTTTCCCACAACTCACCAAGTTTATGGAGAGGGTGTCAAGCTTGTCAAGGTAAGTACCACCGCGCGAAAGCCCGTCAATTCGCGCTTTTAACACAATTCTGACTTATCCCATGAGCAGGGTTCAGGGCAACCTTCTAAAAACGCTGAAGAAGATCGGTTTCTCCGGTACGGATCCCCCGCCGATCGCTCCGCCTGTTACGAAATACACACACTAATCATATGGACTTTTGTCGCTTCCACGTGGAGGAATCCGCTGGCGCCATCTAGACTCAGGTTGGCCACTTCTTGGCCACCTAACTCTCTGGATACACTGACATCCTTTTAAGGAGTGTTGTATGAGGTACTCCAAGCTTTCCCGCTCTCTGTTTTTGGCGGGTGCTGCCGCATTACTTGCCCCAATGACTGCCTGGTCCGCCGTTCCTGTCATGGCGGATTTCTCCGATGGTGTTGAGGGTAATTTGGGCACATCCACCGTCACCGACGCCGGCTCCGGCATTATGGCCATCGGCATGTACCTGAACCCCGCCTCCGGCATGTGGGAACTGGCCAACCTTTACCGTCGGGATGAAACCGGCGACGAAGGTCTCGGCGTATGCAACCCGCTGGAAGGGGCCACCTGTGATACCGGTGGGGGCGACGTCAATGAGTTGTCCAATCAACTGGCACCGGAATTCATCTACCTCAAGCGCCCCGACGGCTACAGCTGGGTTGCGGTTTACCTGTCCTCGCTGGACGGCAACGGTGGCGGGATCCCGGAAACCGGACAGATCTGGTCCGACACCGATGGCGACCCCAATAACGGTGGCCTGACCCTGCTGGCCGACTTTACCGGTAACGACGGTAACGTTGAGCAGATGCTGGACATCGTAACGCTCGGGGCGGCAGACGCGCCGTATCTGGTACTGCGTCCTTACGACTTCAGCGGTGGTGAAGACGACAATAACGACTTCCTCGTTAAAGCCGCCGAAGTGATGATGATTCCTGGCGGGCAAGGGTGTACGCCGGGTTACTGGAAGCAGCCCCATCACTTCGATTCCTGGGTGATGTATTCACCGGATGACACTTTCTACTCCGCCTTCGGCTCCGAGCTGTTTGGCATGAGTAAGACCCTGCTTGAAGTGCTGGAGACTGGTGGCGGTAAAGAGTACGCCCTCGGTCGGCATGCGGTCGCCGCGTTGCTGAACAGCCTCAATCCGGACGTCAGCTACATGTACAGCAAGGATGATGTCGTGGCCGCAGTTCAGGGCGCCACCAGCGGCAGCTACAACGCCGTGAAAGACGATTTCGCTTATCAAAACGAAATGGGCTGTCCGCTCAACTGAACCTGTGAATCTGTCGTAACAAGCAAAAAACCGCGCCCCTTACGGGACGCGGTTTTTCTGTTGTAGGTTGGAGTTGGCCGATAAGCCGGGTTCTGTCGAAGACAATCATTCCTCTAGGCCTGGGATCGCTCCCAGGCTCAAGCAACCTACCCGCCCCCAACGCGGGCCACGCCAATGGGGGCCTATTTGGTCTTGCTCCGGGTGGAGTTTACCGTGCCACGAACTGTTGCCAGTCGCGCGGTGCGCTCTTACCGCACCCTTTCACCCTTACCTGTGCCCCGAAAGGCCATCGGCGGTCTGCTCTCTGTTGCACTGGTCGTAGGCTCACGCCTCCCAGGTGTTACCTGGCACCCTGCCCTATGGAGCCCGGACTTTCCTCCCCCTCGCCCGTCTGCCGCAGCCCGAAAGCTTTGGCACAACGACAAGGCAGCGATTGCCTGGCCAACTCCAGGCGGCGGATTATAGCGACAGGTGCCCCGGACTACCAGCCCATATCCAGTCCGACCTTATAAAGGGCGTTCTTCTTCACACCGTGGATCTGCGCCGCCAGCGCCGCCGCCTTTTTCAATGGCAGTTCCTGACACAGCAATTCCGTGGTGCGCAGCGCCTCGGCTGGCAGGGCGTCGTCCGGTGCGCGGTAGGGCCCGATCATCAGCACCATCTCGCCACGGGTGCGGTTTTCGTCCTCGGACAGCCAGGCGCGCAGTTCCGCCACCGGCCCACCGTGGATGGTCTCAAAGCTCTTGGTCAGCTCCCGGGCCAGCACCACCTGGCGCTCCGGTCCCATCACCTCGATCACCTCGGCGAGGGTGTCCATCACCCGACGTGGCGATTCGTAGAAGATCAGGGTGCGCGGCTCCTCCTTCAGGGCGGTCAGGGTGTCGACCCGCGCTTTGCTTTTCGCCGGCAGGAAGCCCTCAAAGGCGAAGCGGTCGGACGGCAGGCCGGCGGCGCACAGTGCGGTAGTGGCAGCGCACGGGCCAGGCAGCGGCACCACGGTAAACCCCGCCTCGCGAACCTGGGTCACCAGGTGATAGCCGGGGTCGGAGATCAGCGGCGTCCCCGCGTCGGACACCAGCGCGATGTTCTGCCCCTGACCCAGGCGATGGATCAGGCTCTGCGCCCGCTGGCGTTCATTGTGGTCGTGCACCGACATGGTCGCCGTGGCGATGCCAAAATGGCTCAGCAGCTTGCCGGTGTGGCGGGTGTCTTCGCAGGCGATCAGATCCACATCCTGAAGCACCTGCAGGGCCCGATGGGTGATGTCGGCCAAGTTGCCAATGGGGGTTGGCACGATATAAAGGGTGGCGGAGCTGGACATGGGCACCTCGGGGAAAGGCAGTAAGCGCGGATTGGTTTACTGCAAACAGGGGGTTAAACTAGTGGCTGCAATTCTATCAGAGTGGATCCCCGTGGTGAAAAGCGTTTCCCTTTCCCGGCCAATGCGCCGGAGACATCTCGCCATGGCCCTGGCGTTCGCGGTACTGGCCGGTTGTGCCAGCGGCCCCCAAACCCCGGCGGCCCCCACAGAGACCCTGTCCCTGGGGCAAGTCAGTCAGGCGCCAAGCGCCTACCTGCAGCTGGCAAGCGACAGCCAGGGGACACAGCAGCAAAGCTACCTGCTGCTGGCCGCCCGGGCCTATCTCGCCCAGGGCCAGCGCAGTGCCGCCCAGAACCTGCTGACGCCACTCGCACCCCAGCTGCCGGATTCCGGCCCACTGCAAGCGGAATACCGCTTGCTGCAGGCGCATATCCTGGCGGACCAGCAGCAGCGCGGCGACGCCCTGGCTCTGCTGACCTGGCCTGCCAGCTGGAACCTTTCCGCCGCCCAGTGGCGTGACTTCTTTGCCCTTCGGGCCGCCCTGCATCACGACGAGGGGCAGCCCCTGAGCGAGGCTGCCGCCCTGTACGGGTTGACCCCCTACCTCAATGCCAATGAGCAGGCCGCCAACGCTGACGCCCTTTGGACCGCCCTGTCCCGCACCGATGAGGCGACCCTCAAGGCGCAGCAGGAGCAGGCGCAGGATCCGGTATGGCGCGGCTGGCTGGAACTGGCCTGGCTGACCCAGCATTTTGCGGTTCAGCCCTCTTCGCTGTTGGGTGAGCTGGCCCGCTGGCAGCAAGCCAACCCCAGCCACCCTGCGGCGCAGCGCCTGCCGATGGACCTGGAGCGGGCACTCAGCGTCCAGCCCTACCGGCCTTATCAGGTGGCGGTGCTGCTGCCCCTCAGTGGCCGAGTCGCGAGCCAGGCCCGGGCGATTCAGGACGGTCTGCTGGCCAATATGCTGGCCAACGACGAGCAGCGCCAGGTGCGCTTTTACGACACCGGCGAGATGGACGCGGTGGCCGCCTACCAGCAGGCCCTCGAGGACGGCGCAGAGTTTGTCATTGGCCCGCTGCTGAAACCCAACGTGGACAAGGTGTTGGCCCAGTATGACGGCCGGGTGCCTCTGCTGGCCCTGAACGCCAAGGAGCCGGGCTCCGCCAGCGGCAACGACCTCTACTTCTTCTCACTGGACCCGGAAACCGAAGCGGCCCAGGCCGCCCAGCGCATCTGGCTGGAAGGTCATAAGCACCCTCTGGTGCTGGCCTCCGGCAACGCCATCGGTAAGCGGATGGCTGAGCGCTTCGTCAGCGAGTGGGCGGAACTGAGCGACGACCCGGTGGAGATCCACTATTTTGGCAACCAGGGCAGCATGCGGGGGACGGTGCAAACCGCCATGCACGTGGACCAGAGCGAGGCACGCATCAAGGAGATCAAGGCCCTGTTCGGAGCCCGCACGGAAGCCGACTTCCGCTCCCGTCGTGACGTCGACGCCCTGTACCTGGTGGCCAATGGCGACGAAGTGCGGTTGCTCAAGCCCTTTGTTGATGTGAGTCTGGCGGTGTTCGCCGATCCTCTGGCACTCTATGCCAGCAGCCGTGCCCACCTGGCGTTGAACAACCAGCAAAGCCAGGAACTGGACGGGCTGGAGTTGAGCGACATGCCCTGGCTGCTGGAAGCCAACCCCGCCCGGGCACAGGCTGAGGCGCTCTGGCCGGAGCGCCAGCAGGCGCTGATGCGGCTCTACGCCATGGGCTACGACAGCTGGAACCTCATCGATCGCCTGGCCCAGATGCGGGTTTTCTCCGGTTATCGGGTGAAGGGCCTGAGTGGCTTTTTGGCGGTCAGCCCCGAGGGTGAGCTGGAGCGGGAGCTGAGCTGGGCCAAATACCGACGCGGTCAACTTCAGGCCGACTGATGCTGACGCGAGGCAAGGACGCCGAGCAACACGCCTGTCGCTACCTGCAACGTCAGGGGCTTCGCCCCCTGGCGAACAACGTCCGGTGTCGCTTCGGCGAACTGGACCTCATCATGCGCCAGGGCGATACCCTGGTGTTTGTCGAAGTGAAGTACCGCCGTGTCGGCGGCTTCGGTGGCGCCATCGCTGCGGTCACACCACAGAAGCAGCAGAAACTGCGGCATACCGCT
>CAZWED010000085.1:0-10388 GCA_964632645.1 uncultured Ferrimonas sp.
CTGGCCACGGTTTCCGCCTGGGCCCCCTGCGCCTGGGACTCGGCCACCAGGGCCGCCACCTTTTCCACAGCCGCCTGACTGACCAGCGGACCAATCTGGGTGTCGGCGTCCAGGCCGTCACCCACCACCAGTTTCGCCACGGCAGCGCGCACCTTGTCAGCAAACGCGTCGTACACCGAACGCTGGACAAAGATGCGGTTGCTGCAGACACAGGTTTGCCCCGCGTTGCGGAACTTCGCCAGCATCAGCCCCTCCACCGCCGCGTCCAGGTCTGCGTCGTCGAAGACGATAAATGGCGCGTTGCCCCCCAACTCCATGGAGGTGCGTTTCACCCCTTCGGCACACTGGGCCAGCAACCGTTTGCCGGTGGCGGTGGAACCGGTAAAGGAGAACTTTCGGATCAGCGGATGCTGAGTGAGGACCTTCCCGATAGCGGGGGCATCGGTGCCAACCACCACGTTCAGCAAGCCATCTGGAAAACCCGCCCGCCGGGCGAGCTCCGCCACGGCCAGAGCCGATAACGGGGTTTCCGCAGCGGGTTTGGCCACAAAGGCACAACCCGCCGCCAGCGCCGGCGCGGCCTTTCTCACCATCATGGCATTGGGGAAGTTCCACGGCGTAATGGAGCCCACCACCCCCACCGGCTGCTTGATCACCAGCACCCGCTTGTCCGGCCCGGGGCCTGGGATGGTGTCGCCGTAGATCCGCACCGCCTCCTCGGCAAACCACTTCACGTAGCTGGCGCCATAGAGGATCTCCCCCCGGGCTTCCGCCAGCGGTTTGCCCTGCTCCAGCGTCAGGATCCGCGCCAGATCATCCAGATGCGCCAGCATCAGGTCATGCCAGGCCATCAGCAGCGTGCTGCGCTGGGCGGCAGGCACTTTGGCCCAGGTCCGCTGGGCCCGATCGGCCGCTTCCACCGCTCGGGTGGTTTCCTCTGCGCCCGCTTCCACCACCTCGGCCAAGGTTTCCCCATTGGCGGGATTGCTCACCGAAAAGTGCGCGGTTCCCTCCAGCCACTGACCGTCGACAAAGGAGCGGGTACGCCATAACCCGCAGTCCTGGATCCCCTTCATGTTGCTCTCCTGGCTCCTGACTAAAGATAAAACTTTAAACACTTTGTTTAGAATTTAAAACTACCCCGTAGTAACCGGTTCTTCACCGGAAAGCAGCACAAAATGGATTTTTCCTTTATATTCATGGGCTCAATGACAACCAAGACAGGTAATTCGTGGACTGGGAGCAGGGTTACAACGCCAACGGAGTCGCCCATTTGGTGCGCACCGCGCTGGAAAAGGACGATCTCGCTACCGCCATTGAACTCTGTCGGGAGCTGAATCAGCGCGCTCCGGCCTACGGTCCCGGCTGGCATCTGGCCGCTCGGATCGCCCTGCAACTGGACAACCCGGCCTCCGCCCTGGCGATGGCCCAGCGCGCTGTCGCCTGCCAGCCGGACCCGGAGGTGGAGATGCTGATCATCAGCTGCCACTCCCGACTGGGTCACTACCGCGAGGGGCGGGCCGCCGCCCGGGTGCTTGGCCACGCTCAACCACCCCAACTGGCCCTGCAGCGCGCGCAACTGTTGCGGGAGCTGGGCTGCCCGGACGACGCTGCCGAGCAGTATCGCTACCTGATCCACACCCAGGGCCCGAACCCTTCGCTGCTCAGCGCCCTGGCCGATACGCTCCGCCAGGCCGGCCGGATCCGCGAAGCCAGCGCCACTCTGGACCAGGCCATCGAACTGGCACCCTCTCAGGATGACCTCTGGGCAACCCGCGCCTTCCTGCAACCTCAAAGCGAATCGCACCATCATATCGATACCCTGCAGTTCGCCATCGCCCGGCGAACCGGCCCCTGTCCGGCCCTGCACTACGCCCTGGCCAAAGAGTGGGCCGACCTGCGCTGCGAAGAGGCGGCCTGGCAAAGCCTGCACCTCGGAGCCCGGCAGCAGCACGCCGCACTGGGCTCCCCGGAGGATGGGGACCGCGCCCTGTTTCAGCGCATCCGTGACCGCTTTCCCATCCCCTCTTTGGCCCCATCTCCGAATCCGCCCGCCCGGTCGGACCGCCCCCGTCCCCTGTTTCTGGCGGGACTGCCGGACGGCAGCGTGGACGCCATTGCCCGTTACCTGGCCCAGCACGAGCAGGTGGTGTATCTGGGCCCCATCCAGCGCTTTTTGCCGGAGCTGGAGCGCCAGCTGACCCGGCAGGCCCGCCTGAACGGCAAGCCCCTGTGGGGCAGCAAAGCCCGGCTGGATGCCAGCACGCAACTGGCGCCGGAGCCGCTGGCTCAGGCCTATCGCAACAGCCTGCCGCCGGAAGCGGAGGGCGCACAGTGGGTGATCGACACCAGCCCGGAGCATGATCGCTACCTGGGGCTGCTGTTGCAGACCTTGCCGGAAGCGCGGGCGATCCTGCCGATGATGTCGATGGGCGCCAGCGGCGCGGCCCTGTACCAACACTGGTTTGGTGCGGCGCACCCCTACAGTTACGACCTCACCCGCCTGGGTGACCACCTGGTGGCGCACCGGGCGCTGATGGCGCACTGGCAGGCCCGCCACCCCGAGCAGGTGCTCTGCCTCGATCTGCAGCAATCCGCCAGCACCGTGACCGACGCCCTCTGGCACCACCTGGCGGTGACGCCCCTGCCTCCGCCAGCGAAGTGGCCACTAGTAGCACCCTGGGGCAAGCCGGAACAGGCCCTGCCGTCGCTGTATGCCCTCCAGCCTGCGACCCCGTGATCCCGAGGTCGCCAGGCCCAGTTTCCCTTCGAACGGGGGCGCAAAACTCGCTATAATCCCGCCAACTGACTGTCTTTGAGAGCGCTGTTATGTCCACATCCGTGTTGGAACTCCACCCCGGTGACGAATTTATTGAGCTGTACAAGGTGCTCAAGATCGAAGGCTGGGTTGGCTCGGGCAGTGAAGCCAAGATGTTGATTGCCGAGGGCGAGGTGCTGGTCAACCACGAAGTGGAGACCCGTAAGCGCCGTAAGCTTGTGCCCGGCGACAACGTGATTCTTGGTGAAGAAGCGGTCCTGATCCAGGCCAGCAGCCAAGCGGCTCCCAGCCCGACCGCCAGCGATAAACCGGCCAAGCCAAAGCGCCGGCCCAGTTTGAAATTTTAAGGAACCCCCCATGGCCTTTCCCAATGACGCCAATGGCGAACTGCTTGCCCTGATGCAGGGCGAAGGCATCGACCTTTCCCAATCCTATATGCTGGATTTCTATGTGATTTTTGGCAGCGAGAAACAGGGGCAACTGGCAGCCCAAGCGGTGGCCGACGCGTTCCCTGGCGCGGGCATTTTCCTCAATCTGGCGGAAGAAACCGGCCAGTGGGAACTGCGCCTTCAGCAGGAGATGGTGCCGGAATACGACGCCATCAGCGCCATCGAAAACCGTCTGGCCGAGCTGTCCAAACCCTTCAAGGGCAAAACCGACGGGTGGGGCATGCTTGAACCGGAAGAGGAAGACGAATAAGGTTCAGCCTTGGCCGGGGGCGTCGTAAGACGCCCTTTTTGTTGCCACATTTCCGTCATTGGTCATGGTCAGTTCAGCCTGCCGCTGGCAGACTGTGACCCTTGTGTGTTTATTTGCATCCTAAGGAGAGGTCTTGATGCGCACTCCACTGATCTCTGCCCTGGTCGCCGCCCTGGTACTGGGCGGCTGTGCCAGCACTGATCCCTACACCGGCGAACAGAAAACCTCTAACGCCACCTCCGGTGCCCTGATCGGCGCCGTCAGCGGAGCCCTGATCGGCGCCGCCAGCTCCTCCAAGAGCGACCGCGGCAAAGGCATCCTGATCGGTGCCGCCTCCGGCGCCGCCGTGGGGGGTGGCATTGGCCACTACATGGATCGCCAGGAAGCCGCCCTGCGGGAAAAACTGGCGGGCACCGGCGTTTCCGTCAAACGCAACGGTGACCACATCCAGCTGGTGATGCCCAACAGCCTGACCTTCGACGTCGGCAGCAGCAAACTGCGCCTGCAGGCAATCAACGCCCTGAACGGGGTTGCTATGGTGGTCAGCGAGTTTGACCAGACCAACCTGGCCATCACCGGCCACACCGACAGCACCGGTGGCCGCGACCTCAACCTGCGCCTCTCCCGCGAGCGCGCCGAATCGGTGGCCGGCGAGCTGCTGCGTCAGAGCGTCAGCGCCACGCGCATGAGCATCTATGGCGCCGGTCCGGACCAGCCCATCGCCAGCAACCAGAACGAAACGGGCCGGGCAGAAAACCGCCGGGTAGAGATTGTGCTGACCCCGCGCAGCTGAATCTCTCCAACCTGAACCAATAGAAAAAACCGCGCCGTGGCGCGGTTTTTTTATCGGCTTTTCACTCAAGCCGATGCGCGGGCAACGACCGTGGCCCTTCTCTGGCTCCACCACCAGTACCCCAGCAGGTAGACGCCGGCCAGTGCAAAGGCGGTCAGCGTGCCCAGTCCGATCCCCAGACGCGGATAGCCCTGCCCCACCGCCAGGGTGTAGACCACCAGGCTGCCCGCGCCGTAGGGGTAGTGACGAGCGACGGTCTGCACCGGCGCCGTACCGTAGCTGAACTGCAGCAACAGCATCAGAGGAAACAGGGTGATCGGGAAGGAGGCCATGACACCGGCCCAGGCCGGCGGCACCAGGTTGGCCAGGGTGGTAATGGCCACCACCAGCGCGGCCGCCATCGCCGCCCGGGCCCAGGTGAGGCCCCAGCCACTGCGCACCGCGACAAAGGGCGGGTCCGGCATCCGCCGGGTCAGGAGGATCGCCAGCGCGGCCGCCGCCAGGGCCACCAGCGCGCCCCACCACCCCAGAGCGGGCGTAGCCTGACCCAGAGCCGCCAGCACCAGCAAGGCGGTCAGGGCCAACAACATGGGCCAGGGGCTTCGTCGGCCACAACGCGCGGCGGTGAGGGTGTAGGTCAGTGCAAATCCGGTGGTGGCCGCCAGTCCCAGCAGGCCATAGGGCGCCGCCTGAGCGGCAAAAGCCGGCCCCTGCTCCAGCCCATAGAAGAGCAGCACAATGGCGGTGCCCAGCGGAAAGCCGGACAGCACCCCGGCCCAACGTGGCCCCACTTTCTCCGCCAGCCACGCCAACCCGACCACCGCCAGCACGGCCGCGCCGATCTTCGCCAACACCAACATCCCTCACCTCGCTGTGTACCTCGGATAGAGCGGGACTCTATCAGAGCCCGCCACACAACGGGCGAAAAAAGGCGGCAAGGGATGGATTGGGCGCCAGACGGTTGTGGTCACCGGGCAGCGTCACCACCTGTGGCGCAGGCAGGGCCCGGATCAGCGCTTCACTGCGCACCCGGGGCACCACCCGGTCCTGCTCCGCCAGCACCACCAGAATGGGAAGGCGCAGCGCCGGGGCCATCGGGCCAATCTCATAACGCTCCCTGAGCAGCAGAGACACCGGAAAGAAGGGATAGTGATGGCGGGCAAGGGCCACCAGGCTGTCAAAGGGCGTCAGCAGCGCCAGTCGTGTCAGCGGACGCTGGTGCGCCAGTTTGATCGCCACCGCCGCGCCCAGACTGCGGCCAATGGCACTCACCGACCGGTGCTGTGGCGCCAGGTGGCCATAAACCGCCAGGGCCGCCGACTCGATGCTGGCCTCGTTCGGCGTTCCCTCGCTGCCCCCGTAACCCGGATAGTTTACGAAGTAGAGGGTGCAGCCCGGTAACGCCCGGGCCAGCGCATCGGCCCCCAGACCAACCGATTCCGCATTGCCGCCAAAATAGAACACCCCGTGACGCTGGCCCGGATTGGCGACCTCGACGACGACCTCGCCGCTGGTGGAGCCGACGCGCACCGCGCGGTCGTCGGACCAAACCGGTGCCGAGGGGTAATAGATCAACCGGCGCTGGCTCAACGCCAGCATCAGGCAGAGGCTCAGGTAAACCAGCACCGCCAGAGTCAGCCAGCTTGTCCAGTTCTCCTTCATCGCCCCTCCTGCTCCATTGCGGTGGCCCGACGTTGTGGCAACGGGCCCTCACGGCACAAAAAAGGCCGCTCCTGAGAGCGGCCTTCGTATCATTCGTCGTCGACGGGTTGAACCGGCTTTTTCTTCATCATCATCGGCGCATCGCCGATGTCGCGCAGCCCCGTCACCGGACGTTTCACCTTCTTCGGTGCCCGTTTCGCCGGCGCCTTGGCTTTCTTGCTGGCCGCGCCCGCCCCGGGTTTGGCCGGGCCACGCTTGGGCTTGTCCGCCAGCCCTTTGAAGCGGGCTTCCAGCCCCTCAATGGCTTCAAACGTCAGGGGCTCATTGAGAAACGCTTCCAGCTTTTTGAAGCTGGCCCAGTCTTTCGGCCCGACCAGGGAGAACGCGTCGCCCTTGGCACCGGCACGGCCGGTCCGGCCCACACGGTGCACGTACTCTTCCGGGTGTTTCGGCAGGTCGAAGTTCACCACGTGGGACACCCGCGGGATGTCCAGGCCACGGCTGGCCACGTCGGTGGTGATCAGGACCTTGGCTTTGCCCGCTGCAAAGTCCTGCATGATCTGGTTGCGGGCTTGCTGGTTCAGTTCTCCGGACAGCGCCAGGGTGGAATGTCCCCACTCGCTCAGCAATCCCGCCAGTCGATCGGTGTCGGCACGGGTGGCGGTAAAGAGGATCATCTGGTTGATGTCCTGCTTCTCCAGCAGCGCCTTCAACTGGGCCTCTTTGTGGTCCAGATGGTCGGAGAACAGCATCCGGTGATGGATGTCGCTGTGGATCTCCGCTTCCGAGTCGATGCGGATGCGAACCGGACTGTTCAACAGGGCCGCACCAAACTCGTTTACCGCCGCATGGTCGAGGGTGGCGGAGAACATCAGCGTCTGCCGTTTGCGGTGATCCGCCGCTTTGTGGATCGCCTGCAACTGGCTGGCAAAGCCCAGGTCGAGCATCCGGTCCGCCTCATCCAGGATCAGCAGTTCCAGACCATGCAGGTAGAGGTGTCCGTGCTCGAGGTGGTCCGCCAGCCGGCCCGGGGTCGCAACCACGAAGTGCGGGTCACGGGCGAGCGCCTTGCTCTGCTGGTTAAAGTCCTCTCCACCCAGGATTAACAAGGACTTAAAGCTGGTATTGGCCACCACCAGTCGCAGCTGGCCGTACACCTGCTTGGCCAGTTCCCGGGTCGGCGCCAGGATCACCACACGGGGATCGCGTTTGGACAACGGCTTGTTGCGGATCAGGCGCTGCATGGCTGGCAACAGGAACGCCAGCGTCTTACCGGACCCGGTTCGAGAACTGGCCAGCAGATCCTTTCCGGCCATGGCGGCGGGGATCGCTTTCTGCTGAATCTCGGTGGCCTCGTGGAAGCCCAGGTGATCAACGGTCGCTAACAGACGCTTATCCAGCGCCAGCTGGGAAAACTGCAAGACAGACTCCAGGGATTAGAAGGGTTAGGGGGCAATTATACCCGCTTGAGCGGGGGGCGCTATTTTGCGCGTTATTCAGGCAGGACTCAACAAGCGTCAAAGCTTTGTCGGAGCGAAAAGGTTATTATTCTTGTAGATTTAGTTCTCAGATCTCTCATTTTGTTATGCTTTTGTTGGTGATGTTGTGGAACAATGGCTGCGCTTTAAACCATCGGTCGCAACACGCCGACATTTTGACAGGGAGACTCAAGTGGACGTTAAGGATGTGACAGTGCTGTTCTTCGACGGCGACGAGTCGCTGATAATGAAGAAAGCCATACTCCGTGGACTGCCGAATCAAGCCGGCGGCCGTGTGCGTCTGCCAGAGCAGTTCCGCAATGGAAAAGTGATCGTTGCGGTGCTGGAAGGGGAAGTCGAAGTGCTGAGTCTCGCCGGCGATCGATTCTGACCCGCCGGCGACCGATCAGTCGGCGTCCGTCGCCAGGATCCGGTTCAGCTCAGAGGGCCGATGTCCCCGGATCACCTCCCCGTTGGCCAGCACCAGGGGAATGCCATGACCGCCAAACTGGGCGAACTCCTGGGCCGCGTCCGGATTTTTTTCCATATCCAGTTCAACAAAATGCTGCCCACGCGCGTTCAGGTAATCGCGGGTCGCCGCACAGGCCGGACACCAGGCCGCGCTGTACATCACCACCTCGCTGCCATGCGCGTCATTGAAGGATTGAGCCAGGCGATTTCCCGCCCCAAGCTGGTAGACGGAAAACCCCATCAACGCCAGCAGCATCACACCCGCCAATAGCGCCGCACCCATTTTTCCCATTGATAACCTCATTCCTTTCATGGTCTTGTCGAGCCACTGCCCGGCTTGAGGATGGTATACCAACTTGATAACCTTGCCGCGCCTTTTTTCACCGGAACTCGATCGTGGACACCCTGGTTATCCTCTCTCCCCTGGTGCTGGGTTACCTTATCCCACTGCGCCACCGTCCTACGTTGCAGCTGATCGATCGCGCGCTGACCGCCATCGTCTATCTCATCCTTGGCCTGATGGGTGTCGGGCTGGGCAGCATGGAAAACCTGGCCACCGAGCTGGGTGGCATCCTGGCCCTGACGGCCACCCTTATCGGCCTCACTCTGGCCGGCAACCTGGCGGCCCTGCCGCTGGTGGACAAACGCTGGCCCCTGAGTCTGGGACAGGAACAGGGCGACGTACGCACCCTGGCCATGGTGGTGGAATCGCTGCAACTGGCCGGCGTGGTGCTGGCGGGTTTCCTGCTCGGCCTGCTGTTTCCCCAGTCCACCGGCCACATTGAATCCGGCGTTAACGCCATTCTGATGGTCCTGCTGCTGTTGATCGGCATTCAGCTGCGCGCCTCCGGCATGAGCCTGCGCCAGATCCTGCTGAACCCGCGCGGCCTTGCCATTGCGGCTCTGGTGCTGGGCACCAGCCTGCTGGCGGGCGCGATCACCGCCTGGTTGTGGCAACTGCCGACCCACCACGGCCTGGCTCTGGCGGCGGGCACCGGCTGGTACTCCCTCTCCGGCGCACTGGTCAGCGCCAAGCTGGGCCCGGCCATGGGCTCGGTGGCATTCCTCTCCGACCTGTGCCGCGAACTGATCGCCGTCATTCTGATCCCGCTGCTGATGCGCCAGACTCCGGCTTCGGCCATCGGCTATGGCGGCGCCACCGCCATGGACTTCACCCTGCCGGTGATCCAGAAAAGTGGCGGCCCCCAGACCGTGCCGATCGCCATCGTCAGCGGTTTTGTGCTCAGCCTGGCCGGGCCGGTGCTGATCCCCTTTTTCCTCTCACTGGGCTGACCCTCCAGCGTCAGACAGGCACAAAAAAACGCCGGGCATCTGCCCGGCGTTGTTCGATTCTGACCTGCCGTTACTCTTCGGACTTGGCCGGTTGCAGGCTGCAGCGCCAGCCCCAGCCCTTCTGCTTCTCAACAAAGTTTTCCGCGCGCTGCTCACAGTAGCCTTCACTGTTCTGCGCACTCCAGAGGATCTGGCTGCCCTCCGCCTTGGTGTAGTGGACCTCGCAAGGCAGGGTTTCACCGTGCGGGTAATGCACGGCGACCAACCGCTCGGCATTGCCCATGGTGCAGCGATAGACAATGGACTCGGCGGCCAGGGCGGGGGTGGCAAACACGAGTGCGGTCAGCAGGGTGATCCCTTTCATGGAGAAGCTCCTTGTACGGCAATTCTGGATGGGAGTAGTGATCATCCCGGGCGACCGAAATCGCCCGCAACTTGACCCCTAAGCATATCAGGCCATGGAGGGTCGGGCAGGAAGCCACTTGTCCATCATCGCCTTGATCATCAGAACCGCCAGCAGCGCTCCGCTGCCGTACACCAGCCAGTGCGGCAGGACACGGTGCTCTTCACCCACCAGGGGCATCACCGTAAAGCCGAACTCCGCCACCGCGTAGTCCACCGCGAAACCGAACAGCATGGCGGTGCCGATCACCCCGGACAGGTAAGCCCAGAGCGCCCGCTTGCCCAGCTCATTGCGCACCACACCGAGGGTGGCGATGTTGGTGGCGGGGCCCGCCATCATAAACACCAGCACCGCACCGGGTGACACTCCGGCCAACAGCAAACCGGCGGCAATCGGCGTCGAGGCGGTGGCGCAGATGTACATCGGCACGCTGACCAGCACCATCACCGTCATCGCCAGGATGCCGTCCCCCCACTGGGAGAGGAACGACGCCGGCACAAAGGTGTTCACCAGCGCGGCAAAGAACAGGCCCACCAACAGCCACAGAGTGGTGTCCCGCACCAGATCCGTGGCGGCGTACTGGACGCCATTCATCAGCTTGCCAGCCACGCCCTGGGGCGCCGGAGCCTCTGCCTTGCTGCTGCAACAGCCCCCCTTTTCCGACGTGGCCGGCTTGCTGCCGCAGCAGCTGGTCGCTTCCGCTTTCACTTCGGTTTTGCTGCCGCAGCAACCGGTTGTTTCGGGGTTCACTTCCGCTTTGCTGGCGCAGCAGCTCTGGGTTTGCACCACAGGGGCCGCTTTGCTGGCACA
>CAZWED010000085.1:10398-11310 GCA_964632645.1 uncultured Ferrimonas sp.
GCGGGTTCGGCTTTGGCCATCGGCGCCATCATGCCCGGCGCCTTCTGCGGGATCGGTGCAAACTTTGGCACCGCGTTGCCCGGCTCCGGCGTCGCGGCTTTGGCGTCATCCCGCCCCACCAGCAAACCGGCCACGATGGCGGACGTTACCGCCGCAATGGGACGCACCACCGCCATAAAGGGACCGAGCAGAACGTATGAGACGGACACGGAGTCCACGCCGGTTTCCGGCGTCGCCACCAGGAAGGCGGTGGTGGCACTTTTGGACGCCCCGGAGCGACGCAGGCCTACTGCCGCGGGGATGACGCCACAGGAGCACAGCGGCAGGGGGGCGCCAAAGATGGCGGCTTTCAGGGTCGGCTTGATGCCATGCCCGCCAAGCTGCTTCTGCATCCAGCTCATCGGCACAAACATCTTGATCATGCCCGCCATAAAGAGGCCCAGCAGCAGCCAGGGGGCGGAGTCCAGGAACAGGTCGAGAAAGTTGAGCGCCAATTCAGTCAGGGTGTTCATTGCTGCACCTCCAACGCTTCCAGGATGGAGCAGTGCTCGGCGCTCTCCGGTCCGCCACAACAGGCGTCCGCCAGCTGTTGCAGCGAGTCACGGAACTGGGTGAGCTCGGCAATCTTGCGCTCCAGCTCGGCCACCTTGTTCTCGACAATGCCTTTGACGTCCTGACAGGCCCACTTGGCGCGACTGGCGTCGATGGCCAGCAGCTCCCGGATCTGGGCCAGGGAAAAACCCACCGCCTTGGCCCGCAGGATAAAACGCAGCTTCACTTCGTCGTTGTCGTTGTAAAGGCGGTAGCCACTGTCACTGCGGCCGCTGGGCGACAGCAGGCCGTGTTTCTCGTAATAGCGCAGGGTGTCGGGTTTGATCTCATGCCGCTGCGCCAGTTCACCAATGCGATACA
>CAZWED010000086.1:0-11286 GCA_964632645.1 uncultured Ferrimonas sp.
CGGAAGCGGGGCTGGCGATACTCTACGCCCCGGGCCAGTCACCGCAAACCTTCCGCAGCGCGGATGAGGTGACCGGGCTGCCCAAAGTGGCGACCCCCGATTTTTACCAGAGCCGCGCCTGGCTAACCCTCCGCTTTGAAGCATTGGAAAAATTCGGCAACCACTGCGCCTGCTGTGGCGCCAAGGGCGGGGCTGAGGTGCGGCTTCATGTGGATCACATCAAACCCCGCTCTACCCACCCCGAGCTGGCACTCACCCTCGACAACCTGCAGGTGCTCTGTGCCGACTGCAATCTGGGAAAATCCAACCGTTCGATGACGGATTACCGCTGACGGGCGACATTCGCATGGGTCACATGTGGTAACGGTGGCGTCGTATGATGCAAACTGGCGGGCACGTGGCAGGCCGACCTGACGCGTTGGTCCGGTCGCGACCGGTTCAATAAAGGCACTCTGGTCGGTCCGTACAAAATTGAAGCCCGGGTGCCGATCCGCTAAGGTGGGCGCTGTTGTTTCAAAAGTGCAGGTAACCCATGGAAAATGCTCAAAAAGTATTCGCCTTTTTGTTGGATAACAAGCTGTTTCTGAGCGCTATCCTGGTCTTCTTTATCCTTTTGATCCGACGTCTGCTGCTGTCACGCATCCGCGGTGACGCGATGTTTTTGTCCGAAGATCAACGGATGTGGATCTCGCTGACCAAAAACGGCGCCTTCTCTCTGGTGGTGCTCTCCATGTTCCTTATCTGGAAATCGGAGATCAGCGAGTTTGCCCTGTCGGTAACGGCCATTGCGGTGGCTGTCGTGGTGGCGTCCAAGGAGATCATTCTCTGCTTTACCGGATCGATTCAGCGGGCAAGCTCACGTTCGTTCCGCATCGGAGACTGGATTGAGGTGGGGAAAAGCAGCGGGGAAGTGATCGAGCACAACCTGATGGCCACGGTGATCCAGGAGATTGATCTCCACGATGGCCAATACCACTTCACCGGCAAGACCATCACCATGCCCAACAGCATGTTTTTCACCTTTCCGGTGAAAAATCTCAATTTTATGAAGCGCTACGTGTACCACCACTTCTCGATTGTGGTGCCGGGCTTCAATAACCTCTATCCGCTGTTGCCGGAGTTGACCCGGAAGATTGAGGGGCACTGCGAATCGTTCATCGATGTGGCGCGCCGCTATAACGGGGTCATTGAGAAGCACGCGGGGGTTGACCTGCCGGGGCCGGACCCTCACATCCATCTGTCCAGCGGGGCGACCGGTGAGCAGATCGTCAACATCATGCTGTTCTGCCCGACGGATGAGGCCAGTCACCTGGAGCAGGCGATCCGCTCCGACTTTATGAGCGCCTATCACGAGGCGTATCCGGCCTCGCCCTCCGCCGCCTGAACTTGGCCCGCTCTGAGCAAAACGCCCCGCAGTAGCGGGGCGTTTCTGTTGAGGATCAGTGGGGGATCTCCGTGTCGGACGCGATGTCCTCGGTGTAGCCTTTGGGTGGCGGGCTCCAGGCCCGGTCGGTGCTGTCGTGGCCATCGTGGCGGTTGCGTCCCACTCGGCTGCTGGCCTCCTGCACCATGGCGATAAAGGTGGCGCGGTAGGCGGCATTAGAGAAGAAGTCGTTGTCTTTCTGCCAGTGGACGTAGAGCTCATCCAGGGTGGATTTTTCATACTGGCGGAACTGACGGATGCGCTGCTCCGCGGTAAAGGGGTGCTCGCCAAGGCTGACCAACGCTTCCCTTGCCAGCAGCAGGGCGCCTTCGAAATATTCCCGGGTAATGAAGTCGGCGCCGGCCTGACGCAAGCGGTAGAAATGGCCCCGGTCGAATGCCCGGGCCAGCACCTTAACCCGGGGGAAATGGCGCTTGGCCTGCTCCACCAGAGTGGTGGCCTGCTCCGGATTGTCGATGGCGACCACCAGCAGGCTGGCTTCCTCAATGCCGGCACTGAGCAGCAGATCCATGCGGGTGGCGTCGCCGTAGTAAGCGCGGATCTTCACCTGCCGCATCGCTTCGATCTGGGTGGGGGAGAGGTCGAGCACCACGGGGTGAATTTCGTTGGCCACCAGCATCCGGCTCACCACCTGACCAAAGCGGCCCATCCCGGCAATGATCACGGTACCGGGCAGGTCGATCTGATCGGCCTCCCGCGATTCGCTGCGGCTGTAGCGGGGCTGAATCACCCGCTCGTAGAAGATAAAGAGCAGGGGGGTCAGCAGCATGGAGAGGGCCACCACCAACGACAGGATGGGCACCAGGTCCGGAGGCAACACCGCGTTCTGGTTGGAAAACGCCAGCAACACAAAGCCGAACTCACCGGCCTGTGCCAGAGAGAGGCTGAACAGCCAGCGATCGCCAAGGCGCACTTTGAACAGCAGGGAAAGGCCCAGCAATACGATCGCTTTGAGCGCCATCACCCCCAGCGTTAAGCCCATCACCAGGGCAAAGTCGCCAAACAGCACCCCGAAATCGATGCCCGCGCCCACGGTGATAAAGAACAGGCCCAACAGCAACCCCTTAAAGGGCTCGATATCGGATTCCAGTTCATGGCGGAACTCGCTGGTGGCCAGCACCACGCCGGCGAGGAAGGTGCCCAGGGCCGGGGAGAGCCCCACCAGCGACATCAGGGCGGCAATGCCGATCACCAGCATCAGGGCGGCGGCAGTAAAGATCTCCCGCAGTCGCGCCTCGGCGATCATGCGGAACAGGGGACGGGTCAGGTAGTGCCCACCCAGCACCACGGTGGCGATGGCCGCAGCCACGATCAGGGCCTGGGCCCAGCCCGGCAGGCCCGCCACCAGGCTGATCTCCTCGTGGTGTTCACCGGCGGCCGGCACCGCTTGCTGAAACTCCGGCAGTGCCAGCAGGGGGATCAGCGCCAGCATGGGGATCACCGCGATGTCCTGGAACAGCAGAACCGAGAAGCTGGCTCGGCCCCCTTCGGTTTTGGTCAGCCCTTTTTCGTTGAGGGTCTGCAACACGATGGCGGTGGAGGAGAGGGCAAAGATCAAACCGATGGTCAGCGCCACCGACCAATACAGGTCAAACGCCAGCCCCAGCGCGGTGATGGCGGCCGTGGTCAGGCCCACCTGCAGGCCACCGAGGCCAAGCAGCTTGCCGCGCATCTGCCAGAGCATGCGAGGCTCCAGCTCCAGCCCCACCAGGAACAGCATCATGACCACGCCAAACTCGGCAAAGTGCTGAAGAGTGGCGGCTTCTGAACCCACCAGACCCATCAGCGGCCCCAGCACAACGCCGGCGATCAGGTAGCCCAGCACCGAGCCCAGGCCAAAGCGATTGGCCAGTGGCACCGCAATCACGGCGGCCACCAGGTAGATAAAGGCGTATAGGAGGATACCGGTCATGACTGTGCCTCCAGCATCTCGTTCAGCGAGTTGGCTTCCGCTGCCCCGCTGAGATCCAGGCGATGCTCCGACAGCCGCGTGAGCAACTCGACAAAGCGCTTTTTGTGGGGCGCCAGGCGCTGCTCCTCCCGGGCGGTGCGGGCGCCGTAGAGGGCGAATGGCGGCAGGTAGTGCATATGACAGAGATTGGCGGTCATCTCCAGCGGACGCAGCAGTTCTCTGAGGGTGTAGCGGTTGTAGCCCTGCGCACCGTAGGCACCGGCTTTGCCGCCAGCGCTGACGGCGCAGAAGAACAGTTTGTCCTTCAGGGCGAGACCTTCATGGCCGTAGGCAAAATGGTACTCCAGCACCAGATCCTGCCACTCTTTGAGAATGGCAGGCGTCGAGTACCAGTAGATGGGATGGAGAAAGACGATGACATCGTGATCCAGCAGGCGCTGCTGCTCCCGGGCGATGTTGATCTCCAGAGTGGGGTATTCGGCGTAGAGATCCACCAGCGTCACATTGGGCAGGTTCATCACCGCCCGGGCCAGTGACAGGGTGATCTCGGAGTGTCGCTGCGCCGGGTGGGCAAACAGCACCAGGATTCGACGGGGAGAGGGGGTGTCCATAGCGCACTCAATGGTTGGCGGATTCCGGCACCGTCCTGGACGGGACGGTGTATTCAACGTACTAAAAAATAGCGGAAAACTCAGTTTACGCCTTTGAGACCTATCACAAACTCAGGGCCAGCGTAAAAGCTGGCCCTGAGTTTGAGGTTAACCGGCCTGTTGTTGCCAGTAGGCGAGTCGGGCCGTGGGGTCGGTCATCAGCGACTGACAGGGGCCTTTGTAGCGTCCCATCAGGGCGCCCAGAGAGCGGCTGTCCGGCATCTCCGCCCGCATCGAGGACTGGGCCGCCAGGATCCGCTGGGTGACGCTGTCGGCGTCCAGACGGCTCTGCGCCAGGGCGCGGGCCTGCTCGGCGGATTCGGCGAGGCGGCCTGCCACGGCGGCCATCTGGGGGACGTCCATCCCCGCCAGGGTTTGCGCGCTGAGGTCGTAATAGGCCGCGCACTGGATCGCCTCGTCGACCCAGCGGCTCTCGCCGGTCTGGGCCCGTGGCGCTTCCGCCTGAGGACTCATGCCTCGCATTACAACAAAACTGATCGCCAGAGCAGCAACAACAAAGACGAGAGTGAACAGAGTGGATTTGGACATAAGGCCTTCCTGGGCGTGATTAATGTCACAAAGTTAAACAAGCCAACGGTGGAGATCAAACGCTGGTGTTGATCAGGGGCTCGCGCCTACACTGAGGCGAAGTGCATCAGGGACTTTGGGGGCAGTGATGTGGCGTAGTGTTTTGTTGGGATTGTGGATTTTCTCATGGTCGGCTTTGGCAGAGGAAGCGCCGCCTGCCGAGCCACCCCCGCTTGAACCCCCGTCCTACGATTTTGCCGCCGAGCAGGCTGCCGTACTCAGCGACATCGATGCCACCACTCTGCGGGTGGACCGGATGGAAGCGAACTGGCAGAAAACCGATTCGGAAATGGGGCGTGACCTGCTGCAACAACAGGTGGTGGCGGACACCCTGAGCATGACGCGACGGGTCGACGGCTTTCTCGAGCAGGTGGACAAAACCGACGTGCCGGAGATCCGCGCATACGGTGTGGCGGTGCTGAAGCGGGAGAACGCGTTTTTGCAGTCCCGGCTGGAGCTGGCCTCGGCGGACCTGCGCAGCCTGTTTGAGCAGTATGAAAAAGTCGCGCCGGACAAGCAGCTGCTGGTGTTGCTGAACATTGATGACTTCTACAGCTACGTGAATTGGTTGCTGGGCGAGCGGGAGAAAAATCTGGCCCAGATGGATCGCTGGGGCGAAGACGTCAAGTCGGAGCAGCGTAAGCTCAAGCGGGAGATCTCCCGCTATGCCGAGTTTATGGCTTCCTATCTGAGGGCCAGCGCGCGGCAGAAAGAGTTGCTGAAGGGGGAGCTGAAAACCCTGCCGCCGGACGCCCGCAGCGCCTTTGAGAGCCAGGTGGCCACTCAGGATCGGCTGGTCAAAAGCGCCGTTGGCAACCTCAAAGAGTTGCTGGTGCTGATGGAGCAACAGGGGCTGCCGGTCGACCAGTACAACGAACTGATCTTCAAGACCACCGGGAATCTTGCCGAAGCGGTGGTCAGCGTCGGCGCGATGCGCACCGTGCTCACCGGCATGTGGGAGGACGCGCTCAACTGGCTTAAAACCAACCTGGGGGGGATTCTGTCGCGGATCGTGCTGTTCTTCGGGCTGATGGCCGGTGCGGTGTTGCTGGGCAAATTGGTGCGGCGGGGCATTGCCCGTGCTGTAACCCATAAAAAAGCCCGTTTCAGTGCGCTGGTTCAGGACTTCTTCATCACCGTCGGCGGTAACCTGGTGGTGGTGTTCGGCCTGCTGTTTGCCCTGGCACAGGTGGGGTGGGATTTGACCCCGGTACTGACCGGTCTTGGGGTGGCCGGTATCGTGATCGGCTTTGCCTTGCAGGATACCCTGTCCAACTTTGCCTCCGGGATGATGATCCTGATCTACCGTCCCTTTGATGTGGGCGACTACGTGGAAGCCGGCGGCGTGGCGGGCAAAGTGGGCAAGATGAGCCTGGTGAACACCACCATCCGCACCTTCGACAACCAGGTCTTTATGGTGCCGAACGCCAAGATCTGGGGCGAGACCATCAAGAACATCACTTCAGAGCGGATCCGCCGCGTGGACATGGTGTTTGGCGTGGCCTACACCGACAACGTCGAGCAGGTGGAAGCGATTCTTGAGGAGATTGTGACCCGCCATCCCAAGGTGTTGAAAAACCCGGAACACATCATCCGCTTGCATGTGCTCAATGAGTCCTCGGTGGACTTTATTGTGCGTCCCTGGGTGAAAACCGACGACTACTGGGACGTCTACTGGGACATCACCCGTGAAGTGAAAGTGCGGTTCGACCGCGAGGGGATCACCATCCCGTTCCCGCAGCGCGAGCTGCATCTGCACACCCTTACGCCGGCCCCAACCCTGCCGGAGGAGACGGTGTCGCTGCAACGTTCGGACACCGGCCAGAGGGCGGCCGGTGAGGGGGAAGACGGGTTGGTATAAGGCCAACGACAGAGCGGCGCCACGGCGCCGTTCTGCGTTAACGGGATTCGTGCCGGTAGGCGCGGCGGATCTCCGTCACCTCAACGGCGTAGTGCTGATACCAGCGTGTCCGACCCAGCCTTTGGGCCATCTGGTGCTCCGCGTCCTGCCGCCAGGCCTCAATGTCGGAAAGGGCATCCCAGTAGGAGAGGGCGATCTCCTCGTCCCCCTCCGTCAGGGCCACAAACTCCCGGCATCCAAAGTGACTCAGGGCTTTGGCTCTCAGGGAGGCCGCCAGTGCGGCGTATTCGGGGTCCAGCTGGGCCGCGCGGGCACGGAAAATCACCACATAACGGGGGGAGGTGGGCGACGGCATCTCAGGGCACCAAACGGTTGATCAGGGGCAGCTTGGCCAGCATTGCCGTCAGCGCCCAGGCCACCACAAGGGTCACCAGAGTGATCACCGGAATGGCGATCAGGGTGTGGCCGAACCAGGCGTACACGCCGTTATCCAGGTTTCGCACCGGGATCAACAGCAAAGGATGCACCAGATAGATCCCCAGGCTGTAGGTGGAAATCGACACAATCACCCGCTTGGCCCGGGCACCGATCCGCTCCGCATAACACTGGGCAAGCACAAACAGCATGCCGCCAATCAGCACGGTATTGAGACTCTTGTATCCCATAAACAGGGCGCTGTAGGCGCCCTTCGCCTCGGCGGCGTACCAGCTGCCCACCAGGTTCAGCGCAATGGAACCCAGCCCCAGTCCCAGCCAGAGTTTGAGCTGTGGCCGGTTGTCCCGGTTGAACAGGAACCAGCCAAGCACCAGATAGCCGGAGTAGAGCAGCAGGTTCTGACGCAGCGGCGTTTCAACTTTCAGCAGGTGCATCAGGGTCAGCACCATCCAGGCGGCGATCAGCAGCTTAACCCGCTCCGGCTCCATCCGATGCAGCAGCGGGGCGAGCAGCGGAATGACGAAATACAGGGGGATGAAGTCGTAGAAGAACCAGAGGTGGTACCACACCGGTTCATTGGGGGACGCCTTGAGGATCGCCAGGGTTTCTTCCGCTTGCCACTGGCCCATCACCACACCGCCAATCGCCGCGTAGATCAGGGTCCAGCCGACAAAGGGCACCACCACTTTGCCGAGACGGCGCTGCAGATAGTGGCGGTTATCGAACGGGCGGGTATCGGACAGCAGCAGGGCGCCGCTGATCATCATAAAGACGGGCACCGCCCAACGGGTGACCGCATTGATGCTGACGGCACCGAACCACTGGTGGTCCGGGATCTGGCCATACAGTTCACGAAATGGCCCCAGCACGTGGATGGCAATGACGGCGATGGCGGCGATGAATCGCAGCAGATGGATGTAGAAAATGTCAGGGCGACGAGCGCTCATGCGGCCTTCCTTGAGCGAAAAGGGGCTTACTATCCTACTGTCTGCGGGCATAAAAGGCGACCAACCGGGGCGCGGCGGTGCGTTGCGCGGGAGGCGGCGCAAAAAAAAACGCCACCCAGGGGAAGGTGGCGTGAAAGAGAATGATGACTCAAGGATAAATCGGTTGCAGGGAAGTGACTTATCTGATGCTTATGACCGACGGGCGGCGGGAAAAGTTCAGCCCCGGGAGAAAAAATCGCGAAAAAAAGAAAAAAGTCGGCCACTTCAACTCGTTAGTGTGGAAAAACCGCAAAAAAAAACCGCCCGGAAGGGCGGTTAAACGAACGATGATGGTTTCCCGGGCACGCGTTGCTGCTTGCGTGTATGCCGATTCAGACCCACATCAGTGAGCGCGGTTCCCCCGGCTTGGCGCTTTCGTTGCGGTGCGTGATGGTGATCACGAATCGATTCAGATTTTCAGCCCCATCAACTGCTGTTGCATGCCGTCCGCGGTGGTCAGCACCTCCTGGCTGGCCTGGACCGACTCAACGGCGGCCTGCTCCAGTTCGTGCGACTGATTGCGGATCTGCATCAGGTTGCCGGCGATCTCATTGGCGACGCTGCTTTGCTGTTCGGCGGCGGTGGCGATCTGGCTGCTCATGGCAAACACCTTGTCGGAGTGCTGGGCGATCTGCATCAGGTCCTCACCGGCGCGGCTGACCAGGTTCTGGCCCTGTTCGGCGCGTTCGACGGTGCGGCTCATCAGGGCTTCCAGATGGCGGGTGCCGCCCTGCAACTCTTCAATCATCTTCTGGATCTCGACGGTGGCAGCCTGGGTGCGGCCTGCCAGAGAGCGCACTTCATCGGCCACCACCGCAAAGCCGCGGCCCTGGTGCCCGGCCCGCGCTGCCTCAATGGCCGCGTTCAGTGCCAACAGGTTGGTTTGCTCCGAGATGCCGTTGATGGTGGTGACCACCGCATCGATGCGGTCGGCGTTGGTGTTGACCTGGCTGACGGCGCTGGAGGCGCTGTGCACCTCGGCAACCAGCTGCTCAATGGTGGCGATGGTGGTCTGGATCTGGCTGTGGCCGTTTTCCGCATCCTGGCTGGCCTGACGGGTCTCAAGCGAGGTCTGCTCGGCGTGGTTGGCCACTTCGCGGACGGTTGCGGTCATCTCCTCCATGGCGGAGGCCAGAGTGTCCAGGTGCAGGCGCTGATTGACGGCCAGCTCTTTGCTGGTGCCGGCCTGGCCCTGCAGGGCGTGAGAGGCCGCCTGCATCCTTTCGGAGACCGCGCGCAGCTCGCTCACCACCCGCTGGCGTGTGGCGATCAGGGCATCAATGTGGTGGGCGAGGGGGCGAAGGTCGTCCCGGCCGGGGTGAAAGTTCATCCTTACGGTCAGGTCGTTATTGACCGCCTGGCCCATGATCTCCTGCATAAAGTGGAGACTGCCGGTAATAAAGCGGCGCACGGTGTACGACACATACAGGGTCAGCAACACCACGGCGAAAATCGCCGCCAGCAATCCCCGGTGCTCGGCGACCACGCCGCTGGCGTCCAGTGCCGGCTGCTGATACTGGAGGTAAAGGCCGGGCACAATTTCGGTGCTGTAGGCGAGCTGGCCACCCCGGGTCGCCAACTGGCCCGGGGGCACCAGGGCCGGATCGCCCTCGTGAAGCATCCGGCCGTTTTGCAGGCTGGACACCAGTCGGGCGCGGTTGTCTTCGTCCAGCAGGGCAAACAGTGCCGCCTGGTCCCGGGTTTTGCCTATCAGCGCCTGAGTCTGGCTGGCCTGATTGGCGTTGATGTCGTCCTGAATAAACAGCCAGCTAAAAAACAACAGGGCGATAATGGGCGCCATCGAGATCAGCAGCAGCTTCTCTTTGATGGTCAGGCGGATAAGATAGGGGTCCCAGAAACCGGGTTTACTTTGCTTCATGCCATGCTCGATGCGGGAAATTCGGTTCAGCGTCGTTAGTCGGCGCATCGGCAACAAACTTTAAGATGCCCCCGCCAGTGGAAGGGAAAATGAGGAGAAGGTCACAATGCCGCACGTCTCAGAGGACAGCACCAGCATGAAAGTCTGGCAAGGGGAGGGGGGCCGGCTGAGCGCGCAGCGTTGCCCCATCCCGCAACCCCGGTCGGGGGAAGTCCGGATCCGCGTGGCGGCCTGTGGCGTTAACCGGGCGGACCTGCTCCAGGTGGCCGGTCACTACCCGCCACCTGCGGGCGCGCCGCCCCATCTGGGGCTGGAAGTGGCGGGCATCGTCGAGCGCGCCGCCGGTCCCTTCCGGGTGGGCGATCGGGTGATGGCCCTGCTGGCGGGCGGGGGGTACGCCGAGTACGTGACGGTGGACGCCGGCTCGGTTCTGCCGGTGCCGGAGAACCTCAGTCTGGTGGAGGCTGCCGCGATCCCGGAAGCCTTTGTCACCGCCTATCAATGCCTGTTCGCTATCGGCCAGTTGCAGGCCACAGAGCGGGTGCTGATCCACGCCGGCGCCTCCGGCGTCGGTACGGCGGCCATTCAGCTGGCGAAAGCGGCGGGGGCCTGGGTGGCGGTAACCTGTGGCACCGAGGAGAAAGCGGCCCGTTGTGAAGCTCTGGGTGCCGACCGGGCGATCCGCTACAAAACGGAAGCGTTTGCCGACGCGCTGAGCGATATCCACCTGGTGCTCGACCCGGTGGGTGGGCCCTATCTGAACCAAAACCTCAGGGTGATGGCGCCGGAGGGGCGGTTGGTTCAGATCGCCATGATGGGGGGACGACACAGCGAAATCGACCTCGCGCTGCTGTTGGCCAAGCGCCTGACCCTGCGGGGCTCCACCCTACGCAGTCAGCCTGTGGCGGTGAAAACCGCCCTGGTTCAGGGGTTCTGGGCTCAATTTGGCGACGCTTTGGCACGCGGTGAGATCGCCCCCATCATCGACAGCCGCTATGATTTTGAGTTGGCGCCACAGGCGCATCAGCGCATGGCTGAAAACGCCAATTCGGGGAAATTGGTGCTTGAATTGAATTCATTCACAAAGTGATGTGGCGTGCAAACTTTGCCCGCTTGTGCGATTGGTGGCCAAGACGGGTTTTTCTGATGGCCGCAATGCAGTAAAATTCCCCCCCTTTATCAGTCGATTGATTTTCGAACGGATCGGACCCGAGAAGAGAAAGATGCAGCAACTAGCAGAGATTGTCGCGCAGGCGTTGGCCGCCATCGAGGCGACCGACGACCTGAAAGCGCTCGATGAGATCCGGGTGAACTACCTGGGTAAGAAGGGTGAAATCACCGCCCTGATGAAATCCTTGGGACAACTGTCCGCCGAGGAGCGCCCCGCCGCGGGTCAACAGATCAACGCCGGAAAGCAGCAGGTCCAGCAGGCGCTGAACGCCCGCATCGAGACACTGCAGTCCGCCACCCTCAACGCCAAACTGGCGGAGGAAGCGGTGGATGTGACCCTGCCGGGCCGTAAACTGGCCAC
>CAZWED010000087.1:0-11053 GCA_964632645.1 uncultured Ferrimonas sp.
CCGGGAGCTCATCAATCTGTGAATCGTCAGTCACAGGACTGTATGCGAACTCAACCGCGATCGGATGGCTGTAAGTGTTCATGCAACGTTGACATACCAGAGTGAGCTCCGTCACAGCCTTCCCCTTGAGGTAGACTATCCCCTGAACATCAATGCCACATTCAACGAACACCCGCACATCAGTGCAGTCGCCGGCGCTGCCACCGTTCACACGCTTCAGCACCTTGGCTGGGAGGATACCCTCATAGCTAAGGCCCCGTTGAGCGCAACGAGCCGGGTTCAGCATTACCGGAATTCGTACATTCTGCATAAGGCGCGCATCTTAATGGTTGAACTGTACCGAGTCAAAGGAAATTTTAGACCCGGGAACCCCGCCTGACGCGGCTTTATACTAGTACGAAGCGTGCTCGGCGAGGTCCGCTTTTTACGTGTTTACCTTGGTGCTGTCAACGGGATTTGTTAGCCTTTGCGGCCCACTTTCCAATGAATGAAGTCACAGGTAACTATGGATAAGGTTCTGGTCCTCGGATCCACCTCCCCCTTCCGTCGCGAACTGCTTGAGAAATTGGGCTTGCCCTTTGTCTGCGACAAGCCTGAAGTGGACGAAACCGCCCAGGAGGGCGAATCGGCCCAGGCGCTGGTCGCCCGCCTTGCCGAGGCCAAAGCGCGGGCCGTGGCCGAACGCCACCCCAACGCGCTGATCATCGGCTCCGACCAGGTTGCCGTTGTCAAAGGCGCCATCCTTGGCAAACCCCACACCCACGACAAAGCGGTGGCACAACTGCAGGCGGCCAGCGGTGAAGTGGTCACCTTCTATACCGGCCTGTGCCTGCACAACAGCGCCACCGGCCGGAGCCAGACTCTGGTAGAGCCCTTCGAGGTGGCATTCAAGTCCCTGACCCCGGCCCAGATCGAGGGCTATCTGAAGGCGGAGCAGCCTTACAACTGCGCCGGCAGCTTTAAGAGCGAAGGGCTGGGCATCATGTTGTTTGACCGGCTCACCGGCCGCGACCCCAACGCGCTGATTGGCCTGCCGCTCATCAGCCTGGGGGAACTGCTGGCCAACGAGGGCGTGGACGTCCTGACCCTGCAGGGACACTGAAGGCTTGCCCGGGGCGGGGTCCTTCGCTACAAAAGAGGGATGACTTTGAGGACAGGGAGTCCCCATGAGCAACAAACGGTTTCAGCGATTCAGCGACTTTTACCCCTTCTACCTGAGCGAACACAGCGATCGCCGCTGTCGCGCCCTCCATTACACCGGCTCGCTGCTGGTTCTGGCCTGCCTGGGGTTTCTGATTGCCAGCGGGCAATGGCAGTGGGTCTGGTTGCTGCCGGTGATCGGTTACGGTTTTGCCTGGGTGGGCCACTTCGGGTTTGAACATAACCGCCCGGCCACCTTTCAGTATCCGCTGTACAGCTTTCTGGCGGATTGGGTGATGTTGAAGGATTGGCTGACCGGCCAGCTTGATGCCAAGCTGGCCAGCGCTCTGCAGAAGTCTTGATGGTGCAGTGGGGTCAGACCCAGTCCAGCAGGTCCAGCGGTCGCTGAATGACCGCTTTGGGCGACGCGGTCAGCAGTTGGGCTTCGCTGCCCGCACCGTAGCTGACACCAACGGTGTCGCTGCCGGCCCGTCGGCCCATCTCCAGGTCAAACCAGGCGTCCCCCACCATCAACGCCCGTGCGGGGGCGATGCCCTGCTCCCGGCACAGCTCCAGCACCATCTGCGGATCCGGCTTTGAGGCGGTTTCACAGGCGGTGCGAGAGCTGACAAAGTGGTGTTTCAGCCCGCTGTGGCCAAACGCCCGCTCCAGCCCGTGTCGGGCTTTCCCTGTGGCCACCGCCAGTTTATGCCCCTGCGTCCGGAGAGACTCCAGCAGGGTCTCGACGCCGTCAAACACTGGCGTGGGCGCCAGCGTCGGGTCGGCATAGAGGTCACGGTAGCGCTCCCGGAAGGCAAGTACTTGCGCCGGCTCGAGCCCCGGCACCAGTGCGTCAATCGCCTCCGCCATGGAGAGGCCGATGATGCCCCGCACCTGATCGTCACCGGCCACCGGCAACCCCAGAGATCGTGCGGCCTCCTGCCAGCACGACACGATGCGCCCGACGGAATCCATCAGCGTGCCATCCCAGTCGAAGATGATCAGATCATACTGTCGTGCCATCAGCGCAACGTCTCCAATATTGACGCCAGTTTGGGCTCCAGCGGCGCTTCCACGGTCATGGTCACCTCCTCCACCGGGTGGGTAAAGGAGAGGCGGAAGGCGTGCAGGAACAGGCGATCCAGCCCTTTACCGCGCATCATGGCATCAAACTCATCGTCGCCGTAACGCTCATCGCAGGCGATCGGGTGGCCCGCGTGCTGGGTATGAACCCGGATTTGATGGGTGCGGCCGGTGATGGGGCTCGCCTCCACCAGGGTGGCCTGCTCAAAGGCTTCGACAATGCGGAAACGGGTTTCCGACGGCTTGCCGGTGCTGTCCACCCGGACCAGACGCTCGCCGGAGCTGAGGGTGTTCTTCAGCAAAGGGGCCTGCACCGCGCGGGTTTTCGGGTTCCACTGCCCTTTCACCAGCGCCAGGTACTGCTTGCGCATGGTCTTTTCCCGCAGTTGGTCCTGCAGGTGCTTCAGGGCGGAGCGACGCTTGGCCACCATCAGCAAACCGGAGGTGGCCCGGTCAAGGCGGTGAACCAGTTCAAGCTGGCGCTCGTTGGGACGCAGCGCCCGCAGCGCCTCGATCACCCCGAAGTTGATGCCACTGCCACCGTGCACCGCAATGCCGGAGGGTTTGTTGATCACCAGCATCACCTTGTCTTCATAGACGATCTGGTTCTCCAGTTGTGCCACCTTTTCCAACTTGGCGGACGGGGCAACGGTATCGTCCCGCTCAGCCACACGGATTGGCGCGATGCGGATCTGGTCGCCGTCTGCCAGCTTGTATTCGGGCTTAACGCGCTTTTTATTGACCCTCACCTCGCCTTTGCGCAAAAGACGGTAAATCAGGCTCTTTGGCACCCCTTTCAGGAAGGTGCGCAAGAAGTTATCGATGCGTTGACCGGCATGGTCTTCGGTGATGTCGACCCATTGAACCTGGGGACTGGGTTTGGAAACGGACTCTTTCATGGGCGCTAGTGTACACCGAGCCAGAAAGGGCCCCAAATACCGCGTTCGATAATTGCTGAGGAATTGCAAAGTTGCTATTCTTGTCGCACCGGTGGGCTCAGAGTGCCCTCAAGATGGCGATGCCATCCCGGTCGGGGCCAGGAAAGGGCCAGTAATCTTGCAGTTTCACGGATTACCCACAAACCATACCCCGGACAGGCGGCCATCCATAGACGCCCCTGTACTGGCGACGGCGCCTCCTCAGAGGCTGGCTCCCCACCCCGTAATCATTGAATAGAAAGTAAGCACTGTTACCGATACAGGTCTGACCGGCCATAAGCCCGGCAGAGAGAAAGATTCCATCAGACGCTCCGGCGGCTGATTACCGCGCGTCAGCGCGTTGACAATGAGGCCTATCAGGCAACCAGACCATCCGCGGTGCGCCCGCGGCTGCCTGCTCTAGAGCGTGGGTTTATCCCACCGTGCCTCCACCCCCAGCCCAGCCGTGAGGCTGCTTAACGCCGTGGGGTGCCGGCTTACTCCGGTACTCGACCTGTTCGGTGACAAGAAATGGAACCTGTCACCAAAATGAAAAGAATGCTGATCAACGCAACTCAATCTGAGGAGTTGCGCGTCGCGTTGGTAGATGGCCAACGTCTCTATGATCTGGACATCGAAAGTCCCGGTCATGAGCAGAAAAAGGCCAACATCTACAAAGGGAAAATCACCCGCGTAGAACCCTCCCTTGAAGCCGCTTTCGTCGATTACGGCGCTGAGCGTCACGGCTTCCTCCCCATCAAAGAGATCGCCCGCGAATACTTCACTGATGGTGCACCGCTGACCGGTCGCCCCAACATCAAAGAAGTGATCAAAGAGGGCCAGGAAGTGATCGTCCAGGTGGACAAAGAGGAGCGTGGCACCAAGGGCGCCGCCCTGACCACCTTCATCAGCCTGGCCGGCTCTTACCTGGTTCTGATGCCCAACAACCCCCGTGCCGGTGGCATCTCCCGCCGCATCGAAGGGGATGAGCGCTCCGAGCTGAAAGAAGCCCTCTCCAAGCTGCAGGTGCCGCAAGGCATGGGTCTGATTGTTCGCACCGCCGGTGTGGGCAAAGCCGCCGATGAACTGGCGGACGACCTGAAAGTGCTGCTGCACCACTGGGACGCGATCAAGCAGGCGGCAGACAGCCGTCCGGCGCCGATCCTGATCCACCAGGAAAGCAACGTCATTGTTCGCGCCATTCGCGACTACCTGCGCAGCGACATCGGTGAAATCCTCATCGACCACCAGCGCATCTTCGAGCAGGCCAAAGAGCACATCAGCCTGGTTCGCCCGGATGCCCTGAGCAAGCTTAAGCTCTACCAGAGCGAAGTGCCGCTGTTCACCCATTACCAGATCGAAACCCAGATCGAGTCCGCCTTCCAGCGTGAAGTGCGTCTGCCGTCCGGCGGCTCCATCGTGATCGATCCGACCGAGGCGCTGACCGCCGTCGACATCAACTCCGCCCGCGCCACCAAAGGCGGTGACATCGAAGAGACCGCGCTGCAAACCAACCTGGAAGCGGCGGACGAGATCGCCCGTCAGCTGCGCCTGCGTGACCTGGGCGGCCTGGTGGTGATCGATTTCATCGACATGGGCCCGGTTCGCCACCAGCGCGAAGTGGAAAACCGTCTGCGTGACGCGGTTCGTCAGGACCGTGCCCGGGTTCAGATCGGCCGCATCTCCCGTTTCGGCCTGCTGGAGATGTCCCGCCAGCGTCTGCGCCCCTCCCTGGGTGAGTCTGCCGCCCACCTGTGTCCCCGCTGTAACGGCCAGGGCACCATTCGTGGCACCGAATCCCTGGCGCTGTCCATCCTCCGCCTGATGGAGGAGGAAGCGATCAAGGAAAACACCGCCCAGGTGGAAGCCCAGGTCCCGACCGACGTGGCCGCCTTCCTGCTCAACGAAAAGCGCAAAGCGATTCGCATCATCGAGCAGCGCCACAAGGTGGAGGTGTACGTCATTCCGCACCCCCACATGGAGACCCCCAACTACACCGTGGTTCGTCACCGCAAGGATGATGTGATCACCGAAGCCAGCTACACCCTGGCCGAGCGTCCGGAGCCGACCCTGTACGAGCCCCGCAAACTGGAGCGCCAACAGGGCGACAAGCCGGTTCTGCAGGGTCTGAGTGCGGCAGCGCCCGCGGTCGAGAAAGACGTGAAGGTGGAAAAGCCGGCAGAGCGCGCGGCGCCCAAGCCGAAGCGTCAGCCCAAGGTTGAAGCCAAGCAGGAAGCCAAACCCTCCCTGCTGTCCCGTCTCGGCGCCGCCATCAAAGGGCTGTTCGCCAGCGAGAGCAAGGAAGAGGAAGCCAAGCCGAAAGAGAAGCGTGGTGAGCGCGGTGGCCAACGCCGTCAACGTGGCGAGCGCGGTGATCGCGCCGAGCGTGGCGAACGCGGCGACCGTCAGGATCGCAACCGTCGTGGCCGCAAGCGCAGCGACCGCCCCGAACAGGACGAGCAAGGCAAGGTAGACGCCAACAAGGAACGTCGCCGTAACCGTCGTGACCGTCGCACTGACCGCGCCGAGGAAGCGCCCCGCCAGGAGCGTGCTGCCAAGCCGGTCAAAGAGGGTCGCGAAAAGGCTACCGAAGAGCGTCGCGAGTCCACTCGTCGTGAGCGTCGCAAGAAGGAGCCGCGTGCCGAGCAGGTCGACGTGACCGAGCAGGAAGCGGTTGCGGTTACCGCCGTTGAAGCGGAAACCCGTCGCGAAGAGCAGGTTGAGCAGCGTCGTGAACGCCGCCAGCGTCGCCAGCTGGAGCGCTCCGTTCGCACCAACAGCCAAAGCGATACCGCTGCGGAAGCCGCCGCTGAAGCACCGGTTGCTGCGGTGATTGACGCCCCGGTTGCCGAGGTGGCCCCGACTGCCGACGCCAGCCAGGCGCCGATCGCCGAAATGGCCGAGGCCCCGGTTGTTGCCGGCGACAGCAAAGCGGAAGCTCAGGGTGAGAGCGAACTGACCCTGACCGACAACGAGCGCAACGCACACCGTCGCTCCCGTCGCAGCCCCCGTCACCTGCGTGCCGCCGGCCAACGTCGCCGTCGTCAGCACCGTGACGATGCGGAAGGCAGCGAACTGGAAGAGCAGGCCCAGCGCGATCCGGTAACCGCCCGTTATCCGGAAGCCACCGACCTGTCTGCCCAGACCGAAGAGCAACTGGCCATTCCGCTGGAACAGCCGGAAGCCGCTGACGCCGAACCCAAAGCCGACGTTGCCGAACCGGTCGCCGCCACTGAAGAAGCGCCAGTCGCTCCGGCAGAGGAAGCGAAAGAGGCCGTCGTTGAGACCGCACAAACCGTTGAAGCTGCTCCGGTGGCCGAAGTGGAAGCGGTTGAACCGAAAGCCGACGCCGAGCCGCAGGTGGTGGAAGCCGCTGAGCAGCCCATCGTGGAAGCGGCTCCGGTTGAAGCGGAACAAGCGCCGGCTCCGGCCAGCGACGAGGTGAAAGCGGAAGCCGCACAGCCTGAGGTGGACGCCGTTGTTGAAGCCGCACCGGAAGAGCCCGCTCCGGCCGACGTTGCCGAAGTGAAAGAGGTTGCCGTTGAGGCGGTTGAGGTGGAAGCCGAAGTGCAAGCCGAGGAAGCCGAGCAAACCGCACCGGCTGCCGAGCCGGTGGCCGCCAAGGCCGACGAGCGTAACGGTCGCCTGGACCTGCGTCTGGCGGTTCAGGCTGCCATGGCAACGCCGGCAACCCACGCCCCGGAGATGCCGTTGATTGAGGTGAACGTGCCGGAGTACGAGGCCAAGGCCAACGACTTCGCCAAGAACCGCTACAGCTCGATGGTCAGCGCCAACATGACCCGTCCCGTGGAGTAATCCCGCGACGGACAAAAAAGCCACCCGTTCGGGTGGCTTTTTTTATGGCGGAAAAGGGCTCCAGGACTTATCGATAAGGGCTTCTGAGTGCCGACAACCAGCCATCCGCCGCCGCCTCGATCAGGTCCAGCACCTGCTCAAAGCCCCGCGCGCCGCCATAGTACGGATCCGGCACCTCCCGGGCGCCCTGCCCCAGGCTGTCGAGGATCAGGCCGATGTGCGCATGGACGCCCCCCTCCGCAAGACGCTGAATGTCCGCCAGGTTCTGACGGTCGGCTGCCAGCACCAGGTCAAACCGGTTCAGGTCCGCCTTGCGGATCTGTCGGGCCACCATGCCGGAGAAATCATACCCACGGGCCTCGCCGGCTGAGCGGGAGCGGGGATCCGGCCCCTCCCCGGCGTGGTACGCGATGGTTCCCGCGGAATCGATGTGCAGATCCAGCCCCAGCCCCCGGGCGCGATGCCGGAACACCGCTTCTGCGGTGGGGGAACGGCAGATGTTGCCCATGCAAACCAGCAAAATGGCGCCAACGGGTTCGGGACGGGCCGCGATGATGTCGGTGACAGACACGATAGACACTCTCCTTGAACAGACGGCCCTACCCTAGCGAAACTTCCCCGCCCTGACCAGTGTCGACCCTTACCCCTCCTCGGGCAGGATCCGGTCCGCGTACTTCTCGGACAACGCCGCCAGCTTGGGGCGAATGTTCCAGTGACAGTAGGGCTGCTCGCGGTTCTGGTTAAAGTAGTTCTGGTGGTACGCTTCCGCCGGATAGAAAGGCCCGCCATCGCGCAGTTCGGTGACGATTTTGCCCCGCCCAAACTGTTCCAGGGCGCGGATTTGCCCCTGTGCCGTAAGACGCTGCGCGTCGTTCTGGCAAAAGATGACGCTGCGATACTGGCTGCCCTTGTCGGCCCCCTGTTTGTCCCAGCTGGTGGGGTCATGGCAGTCAAAGAACAGCTCCAGCAACTGTCCGAAGCTGAGGCGGCGAGGGTCAAACACCACTTCGATCACTTCGATGTGGCCGCTCTCACCCGAGCAGACGGAGCGGTAATCCGCCTTGTCCGCCTCACCCCCGGCGTAACCGCTGGTGACGGACGTCACCCCGACCACGCGCTGAAAGAGGGCCTCCAGACACCAGAAGCACCCCCCTCCGAACAGCGCCACTTCGCGCTCTTCGATTTTCGCCTGCGGGGTAAAGCTCATGGCAAGGGCGTTGACGCAGTGGCGCAGATTTCTGGGCGTCAGTTGCTCGCCTTCGAACACGTGCCCCAAATGGGCGTCACAGGCGGCGCAGAGAATCTCGGTTCGACGACCGTCGGCGTCGGTCTGCCGGCGGATCGCCCCGGGTATCTCGTCATCAAACGCTGGCCAGCCGCAACCGGACTCAAATTTGTGCTCTGAGGCGAACAGGGGCGACTGGCAACGACGGCAACAGTAGGTGCCCTGGTCATTCAGGGTAAGAAAACGGCCACTGAACGGACGTTCCGTGCCTTTGTGCGCCAGAACCTGATGTTCGTCCTGGGACAATGGGGGGTTTTTCATCGCAGCCCTCCTTGGGGGATCGGGTTTGCCTTCACCATAGACAAAAAAGGAGACCCTGCGGCCTCCCTCTTGCTTTCCTTGCGGACAGTAATGCTCAGTGCGCTTCCAGCGTCCAGCCGCGTTGCTCCATGCACTGGGCAAACCGGTCATTGAAGTTCGCGGCGGTGTCGTCGGTGCGACGGTTGCAGTGATCCCGGTCCCGGATAAACCCCTGGCCGTCTTTGGTTGGATGGACCCAAGTGGCTTCCGGCGCGCCACAACCCATCAGCAGCAGGGCCGCCACACTGCCCAAAATCCTCTTCATGTTCATCTCCTGCCAAAATTCGAACGAAACTGTAGACAATTTCTACCTGAATTAAGCGGTTAGTGCCAATCGATTAAACGGAATGGCTTGAACGAAAATTCGGAATAATCAACATTAACCCTAGAAAGGATAAGGTTTTACCAAGGTGTCTGAATGGCAGTCGGTTGCCCCGGACCCGGCAGCGTGGCAAACTTGGCGCCCCGTTATCGCCAGGCCGAAATCATGTCCGTCGAGATCTATAAAGAGTTTACTTTCGAAGCGGCCCACAAGCTGCCTCACGTCCCCACGGGTCACAAGTGTGGCCGCCTGCATGGCCACTCCTTCCTGGTGCGCATCAGCGTCAGTGGCGAGGTGGACCCGCACACTGGCTGGGTGATGGATTTCGCCGAGTTGAAAGCCCACTTCAAGCCCATCTGGGAACGCCTGGATCACCACTATCTGAACGAGATCCCGGGTCTGGAAAACCCCACCAGCGAAGTGCTGGCTCAGTGGATCTGGAACGAGCTGAAGCCAAGCCTGCCTCTGCTGAGTGAAGTGGCGATCAAGGAAACCTGTACCTCCGGCTGCAAATACCGCGGTCCCGGGGCTTAATCGATATTCAGGTATTTGTGGGTCTGTATCGACAGGCGCCAGTTGCGCTCGATGCAGACCCGCACGCACAACTCATTGGCCCGATGCTGCTGACTGATCGGTTGCAGCGCCACCGTCTTACCCGTCAGGTCCACCCCCGCCAATAGCGCATCCAATTCATCAATGTGCTTCTGCATCGCCACCGGATGCTTGATTTCATTGGCCCGCTCCAGAGCAGACTTGCGCACTTCAAGCCCCCCTTTCATCGCCACTTTCGGGGATACCGTGACCCAGGTTTGCGGGTGCGTCTGCACCTCAAAACAACCGGACGTCTCAATCTGGCACCGCCAGCCCGCGGCGATCATCCGTTCGGTTAACGGCCGCAGATCGTAAAGGCAGGGTTCGCCGCCGGTGATCACCAGATGCCGGGCCCGATATTGGGGGCCGGTGAGATAGGCCACCAGAGTATCAAGGTCCCACGTTGCCCAGCGGGGCTCGCCCTCCCCCGCACCGATAACGGCATCCTGCGCCACCTCGTCTTTGGCGTCCACTTCCCAGGTGTGGCGGGTATCGCACCAGGGGCAGCCCACGGGGCAACCCTGCAGGCGCAGAAAAACGGCTGGCACACCGGTAAAGGTGCCCTCTCCCTGGATGGTTTCAAAGATTTCGTTGACGGGATACTGCATCTGGCCCTCCTGAACTGAGGGCGACATTGTAGCAGTGGTGGAGCAGAAGGAAACGAAAGGGGCGAACGCCCCAAAAAAAACGCCGCAGTGTGCGGCGTTTTCTCACTTAGTGACAGTTTTCACAAGTGGCGGGAGCCTGACCAACCTGGTCTTCGTGCACGTTGTGGCAGTCGGTACACTCCATCATGCCATCGTGCTGCGGGTGGGGCTCAGCCATGTCGGCCATAGCACCGTGGCAGTCAGCACAAGCGGCAGCTTCGTGGGCACCGTCATCAGACGGCATGCCGTCAGCGTGGCAGGTTTCGCAGCCGGACATATCGGCGTGCATGTCGGAAACGACGCTGGCGGCAGCAACACCGAAAGCCAGGCCGGCACCGAACAGTGCGATCAGCAGTTGTTTGAACATTTTTCTCATCCTCACACAGTGTATTGTCCAAGTCAGGCATCCGGCCCAAAAGCAGAATTTTCCCAACTTGCAGACTCGCACACTGTATCAACTCGGATTGAGATAAACCGTTGATCAGATCGCAGAATTCCAGAATTCTGTCGGAATAAAGTGACGAATATCAATGAAATGTCATCGATTGCCAAAAGAAAAACGCCGGTCAGAGACCGGCGTTTTGCCTTAACGAAACGGGTCAATTACGGCGTACGCCCATCGTCGTGGCAGGCGTCACAAGCGGGCTTCTGACCCACTTCCATCTCGTGAGGCTTGTGGCAGTCAGAGCACATCAGGATCTCGGCGTGAGCCGCGTGCTGTTCGCCGGGCAACTCCGCCGCCGCGCCGTGGCAGGACGCGCACTGTTCGTTTTCAAAGGCGAAATCGCTGGAAGGCTCGCCATTCTCGTGGCAGCTTTCACAGCCGTTCATCTCGGCGTGCTTGTCCGCCAGGGTATCGGCAGCGACCACACCAAAGGCCAACCCCAGACCGAACAGGGCACAGAGCAGTTTCTTAAACACGTTTCTATCCTCCAAAACCTCAGTCCGGAAC
>CAZWED010000088.1:0-11050 GCA_964632645.1 uncultured Ferrimonas sp.
GACACCTGGATGGTGATCTTCTGCTCTTTGCCGGTGTTCTTGTCGGCCGCAGACACGTGCAGGATGCCGTCAGCGTCGATGTCGAAAGTCACTTCGATCTGAGGCAGACCGCGCGGTGCCGGCTGGATGCCCTCCAGGTTGAACTGACCCAGAGACTTGTTGGCACTGGCCTGCTTACGCTCACCCTGCAGCACGTGAATGGTCACGGCAGACTGGTTGTCTTCCGCTGTGGAGAACACCTGCGACTTCTTGGTCGGGATGGTGGTGTTCTTCTCAATCAGCGGAGTCATCACGCCGCCCATGGTTTCGATACCCAGGGACAGCGGGGTCACGTCCAGCAGCAGCACGTCTTTCACGTCACCGGCCAGTACGCCACCCTGGATGGCGGCACCCATGGCAACCGCTTCGTCCGGGTTAACGTCCTTACGCGGCTCTTTGCCGAAGAAGTCGGCAACCGCCTGCTGCACTTTCGGCATGCGGGTCTGACCGCCCACCAGGATCACGTCGTTGATCTCGGAAACGGACAGGTCCGCGTCTTGCAGGGCCACTTTCAGCGGCTCCAGAGAGCGCAGGATCAGGTCTTCCACCAGGGCTTCCAGCTTGGCGCGGGTCACCTTGATGTTCATGTGCTTCGGACCGGTGGCATCCGCCGTAACGTACGGCAGGTTCACTTCGGTCTGCTGAGCAGAGGAGAGCTCGATCTTGGCTTTTTCAGCGGCTTCTTTCAGACGCTGCATCGCCAGCGGATCGTTCTTCAGGTCGATGCCCTGCTCTTTCTTGAACTCTTCCACCAGGTAGTTGATGAGGCGGTTATCGAAGTCCTCACCACCGAGGTGGGTGTCACCGTTGGTGGCCAGTACTTCGAAGGTGTGCTCGCCGTCCACTTCGTCGATCTCGATGATGGAGATGTCGAAGGTACCGCCACCCAGGTCGTATACGGCAACGATGTTGTCACCCTGGCGCTTGTCCATACCGTACGCCAGCGCGGCGGCGGTCGGCTCGTTGATGATGCGCTTGACGTTCAGGCCGGCGATGCGACCGGCATCCTTGGTGGCCTGACGCTGAGAATCGTTGAAGTACGCCGGTACGGTGATCACCGCCTCGGTAACCTCTTCGCCCAGGTAATCCTCGGCGGTTTTCTTCATCTTCTTCAGCACTTCAGCAGACACCTGGGGCGCTGCCATTTTCTGGCCTTTTCGCCTCTACCCAGGCGTCACCGTTGTCCGCTTCAACAATCTTGAACGGCATGATGCCGATGTCGCGCTGAACCACTTCGTCTTTGAAACGACGACCGATCAGACGCTTGATGGCGAACAGGGTGTTGTGGGGGTTAGTCACGGCCTGACGCTTGGCAGGCTGACCCACCAGGGTTTCGTTATCGGTGTACGCGATAATAGAAGGGGTGGTGCGATCGCCCTCGGCGTTTTCGATTACGCGAGGTTTGTCACCATCCAGAACGGCCACACAAGAGTTGGTGGTACCCAGGTCAATACCGATGATCTTGCCCATCGTAGAGCCTCCAATAAAACTTGAAACCGATGCGGTTATTCACTGTTAACTGGGATTTGGGGCCAGGGGGTCCCCCTTTCAAGGGGCCCAATCCAAATTTTTTCGGGCGCCCCGAAACTGAAATGGGAAATGGGGGAGGCGCCTCACGTTTTCAAGGGGGCTGCCATCAAAATTTCATCTCGAGTCTCAAACCGTGACTGAGTATACTTTCTACAATTCCCACCACGTTGTTCGAGTAAGCGGTTCGAGATGGTTAAAAACCAAGCCCGCGCGATGAGTTACGGCCTCGGCGCCGTATTGCTGTGGTCCACCGTGGCCACCGCCTTCAAGCTTTCCCTGGCGGAGATGACGCCGGCGCAGCTGTTGCTGTTTGCGTCCCTCGCCTCCACCGTCGTACTGGCGCTGATCCTCGGCGTGCAGGGCAAACTGTCCCGGCTGAAGGGCCAGTTCCTGGCCCGCCCTCTGATCTACCTTCAGAGTGGCCTGCTCAACCCCTTCCTCTATTATCTGGTGCTGTTTGCCGCCTATGACCTGTTGCCCGCGCAACAGGCCCAGCCCCTCAACTACACCTGGGCGATCCTGCTCAGTCTGCTGGCGGTACCGATGCTCGGGCAGAAGCTCAGAGGCTGGGACGTGGGCGCGGCGTTGCTGGCCTATTTCGGGGTGGTGGTGATCGCCACCGGCGGAGAGTTGCTGGCCCTGGAGTTTGAACGACCGGTTGGCGTGGCGCTGGCGCTGCTCTCGACCCTGCTCTGGTCGCTCTACTGGATTGTGAACACCCGCGACAAGGGCGATCCGGTGATCAGCCTGCTGCTGAGTTTCCTCATCGGCCTGCCCTGCATTCTGGCGGTCTGCGCCTGGCGTGGCGAACTGGCCCTGCCCAGTTGGCAGGGGCTGGCAGGCGCCACCTACGTGGGCCTGTTTGAGATGGGATTCACCTTCGTGTTGTGGCTAAAAGCGATGCGTACTGCTGAACACACCGCCCCGCTGACCAATCTGGTGTTTCTCGGCCCCTTCCTGTCGCTGTTCTTTATCGCCACTTTTCTCGGCGAGCGGATCGCCCCGGCCACCTTTATCGGACTGGCGCTGATTGTTGCGGGCCTTCTGGTGCAGCAACTGGGCCCCAAGCTGCGCGCCCGACTGGCGCCCAACCGCAGCGCCAGCGAATCCTGATCCGCTGGGGCAAAATGCCGATTCTGTGACATCGGTAAGCCCCATTTGCCCGTGCAGCAAGCCACTTAATTACAAGAAAAAAGCCCGCCAATGCGGGCTTTTTTGTGCAACTCTGTTCAGTATTGGGGACAGATTGACCAATTGATTCATCTCCCCGGCTGTGAAACACTCCTGCGCCAATCGACCTTAGGAGGCTCTGTGTTTCAAATCCTGCTGACCATACTGCTTTGTCTGCTCCTGGCTCTGCCCGCTTTCGGCCAATCCAATGAGCGCACCGTAGAGCAGGTTTTGTCCACATACGGCCCCGATGCCCGTGCCCGCCTGGCCCCCTTCTTCGCCATCCTGCCCGAAGATTTTCAGCCGGTCGCCATGAAGCTGGTCGCGATCAAGGCGGATCGCCGTCTGGAGATCTGGTTGCAGGGCCGCCAGGGTGAGTGGCAGGAGTTGCGCAGCTACCCCATTCTGGAAGCCAGCGGCAGCCTGCGCCCCAAGATGCGCCAGGGCGACTTTCAGGTGCCGGAGGGGGTGTACCGCATTGACGCGGCCAACCCCAACAGCCAATACCACCTTTCCCTGAGAATCGATTACCCCAACGCCATGGACCGTCACTACGCGACGCTGGAGCAGCGCAGTGACCTGGGTGGTGACATCTTTATTCATGGCAGCGATGTCTCCCAGGGCTGCCTGGCGATGGGTGACCGCTACATTGAGGAGCTGTTTGTGCTGGCCCACGACATCGGGCTGGAAAACATTGAAGTGGTGATCAGCCCCCGGGACCCGCGCCAGTCAGACCTGACCCTGCCCTCCAGCCTGCCCCGCTGGGTGGCCCACAAGTACGCCGAGATTGAAACCAGCCTGGCCCAGCTGAGCCCGGATTACGTGGCGCCGGCCCCCCGGGTGGAGGCCGAAATGGCGCAGCAGGAGACGGTGCAGCTTCAGCCCTGAGCCTGGTGCCGCCCCAGCAGCAGCGCCAGTTCCGCGGCGTTGCTGACCCCCATCTTTTCAAACAGGTTATGGCGGTGGATCTCCACCGTGCGCTGGGCGATGAACAGCTCGGCCGCGATCACCTTGTTGGCTTTGCCCGCCACCACCCGCTCCATCAGGTCCCGCTCCCGCGGCGTCAAGGACGCCAGACGTTGCTCCAGGTCCGCGCGCTGTCGGGTGGTTTCCGCCCGCTGTCTGGAGCGCGCCAGTCCCAGCTCAATCAGCGCGATCAGCTTGTCGCCGTCCACCGGTTTCTCGAGGAAATCGAGCGCCCCGTTCTGCAGTGCCTGTACCGCCTTGGGCACCGTGGCATTGCCGGTCAGGAATATCTGGCTCAGCGGACTCTCCCGCTCATTCAGGGCCGCCTGTAAGGCCATCCCATCCATCCCGGGCATCTTGATGTCGATGATCGCCACCCCGGTGGTGTCCGGCTCAAGCGCCGCCAGAAACGCCGGTCCGGAAGCAAAACACCGTGCCCGGTAACCGCACCCCTCCAGCATCCAGCTCAGGGCTTCGCGAACGTCCGCTTCATCGTCGATGACAAAAATGGCATCCATCACTGGCCCTCCCCCGGCAGCCATACCTTAATCTCCAGTCCCGGCATCGCGTTGCGCGCCCGGATCCAGCCCTGATGCTCATCGATGATCCGTTTGCAGATCATCATCCCCAATCCCAGCCCGTCGGGTTTGCTGCTTTCGAAGGGGAAGAACAGCCGATCCAGTGCCGCCTCGGAAAGGCCGCTGCCGTGATCCCGGATGGTCACCAGCCAGCCCTCTCCCTCCGGGGCCAGTGCGATGGCGAGTTGGCGCTGTGCTGGCAGCAACCCTTCCATGGCGTCCAGGCCGTTGCGGATCAGGTTCACCAGCACCTGCTGAATTAACACCCCATCCCCCGGCACCGTCATCGCCCCCTGCGACGGCAAGGTCACCGTGGGCTGGCAGTCGAAGCGCCGGAAATCGGGCCCCATCAACTCCAGCGTTTCCTCAATCAACGAGTCGAGGGCCACACGCTCCGTGGTCATGGGGCGGGCACAAAAGCTTTTCAGCCGCTGAATGATGCCCTGGGCCTTTTCCGTCTGCCGGCCAATCCGGCCCAGCCCTTCCAGCAACTCGGACGGTTCCGCGCCCTTCTCCAGCCGGTAACCACACCCCTGCGCCAGATAGCGAATGCTCGCCAGAGGCTGGTTCAGTTCGTGGGCGATGCCCGCCGCCATCTCGCCGGTCAGCAGCACCCGCTGCGCCTTGTAGAACGCGCGCTCCTGTTCCGTCAGGCGGCGTTGGGTCTGCTCGTGCTCCGCCATCTCTTCGCGCAGTTCAGAGGTGCGCTTGGCGACCATCGCCCGCACCCGCCGGTGATGGTAATAACCCGCCAGCAACACCAGCGCCAAGCCGATGGCATAGGGTAACGCCCGGCCTGCCAGGTACTTCCAGTCGGTTTCAAACGGCCACAGGCCGATGGACTTAAGCAGGGCATAGACTTCGCGATCGTCCATCGGCACGGTCCAGCCCCGGTACCGTCCTTGCCGGGACGCCAGATCATCCGGGGACAGCTCCAGCAGGCGCCGCACCAGGTAGGTCGCGGTTTCACTGTCGGCGGGGCTGAGCATCGAAAGGGTGAAATAGGGGTACAGGGCACTGCTGACGCCACAGGGAAAGCCCTCGGGGCGGCGATCCAGCGCGACGGTCAGGGCCCCCTCCGGAACCAACCCCTCGGTCACCGCGCTTTCCATCAGGCAGCTGGGCAGTATCGCCACATCCGCCGACCCGTCCAGCACCCGCTGCAGCAGGTTTCGCTGGGGAAACCCAACAAACTGCAGATCGTCAAAGAAACGGGTCGGACGGTATCCGTGCTCGGCCAGTTCACGCCAAAACGCGTGATAGCCGCCAAACGCATGGGGCGAGGTGGAAACCACCCGCAATGGTGCCAGCGCTTCCAGGGAGGTCACCGCCTCACCCGAGCGCATCACCAGGGCGGAGCCGATCGCCTTATCGGCAGCGTCGGTCCACAATGGCGCGGCGGTCAGCAACTGACTGGCCCCGAACTTCTCCTTGAACTGCACCGTGGTCACGGAGTTCTGGATCATAAAGTGGATCTGCCCGCGCTCCAGCGCCTGCTTCAACTCCGAGGGTGGCATCACCCGCAGCACGAAGTGGTATCGACTCTGGCCCTGATTCAGGTAGTCCAGCGTTGGTTCCCAGCGCTGTCTCACGGCATCCTGTCGGTCAAAGGACGCCACGGCGACCAACACCTCCGTCGACGCCAACACAGGCTGAGTCAGCCACGACAGCAGCAGCATGACGCCCAATAAGGGACGCAGGGACCAGAAACAGGACAACTTGTTCAACGGCAACGTCGGCTCCCGACCGGCCCGCTTGCCATGCGCGGCAGTGGCGGCCCCGGTTCGTATTTTGGATGAAGGCGTATTTTGACCGATTTTGGTCCATCGGTACCGTTTTGAGGTCACATTCGCTGGTGCATTGCGGAAAACCACTAATTGAATCCGCTGTCAGGGCTCAGCCAAGGCGCCATTGCTGAAATAAAGTGCGGCGGCCGGCCGATTCCTGCCCACCAGCGTGATCTGACTCACCAATATCACGCCTGTCACTGACCATTTTTTCCAATCGGGTTTGGCGTTCCCCGTGACCCGCCTCACTGCAACCCGGAGGCTTCGGAAAACCACTATATCCGGTTCAAACCGTGCTCAGGTGTAATCCGTCCCGTCGATACCGCCCCACGGGGCAGCAATCACTCGGCGGGTGCCAACTAGCGCAACACACTGCACGGCATCCAGATGGACATAGGGCCACAAAGAGCCCGACACACTGGGATAACCGATGAACACCATGAAACGCTCCACCCTTGCCGCGGCTTGCACCGCTGCCCTGATGCTCTCCGCGTCTGCCCATGCAGACATGCCAACCTTCTACGGCACCCTGGACTACTCCCTGACCTACAGCTCTGCGGGCATCGGCACCCAGACCATCGGTCAGGATGGCTGGTTGCTGGAAAACAACTTCACCCGCCTCGGCCTGCGTGGCTCCGAAGCGCTCTCCGAAAGCACCGAGTTCTTCTACCGCGCCGAAGTGGGCCTGAACGCCGACGACAACGGTGACACCTTCTCCTCCCGTCCCACTTACGTGGGTCTGAAGCACAACGTGGCCGGTGCCATCTCCTTCGGACGCATCGACCCGGTGCTCAAGATGGTCAAGGGCGGCGTCGACATCTTTGGCCTGACCAACATGACCATGGACCGGGTGTTTGCCGGTAACAAGCGCCATGGCGACTCCTTGGAGTACCGCTCCGCCAAGTGGCACAACATCCACCTGGGTGCCAGCGTTATCCTCAAAGACGACGCCAACAGCCCCTACGACAGCAACTACCAGCTGGCCCTGACCTACGGCGACAAGCAGTTCTCCAACAGCAACCTGTACCTGGCCGCCGCCTACGGTGATGGCATCGAAGGCATCGAAGCGATCCGCGGCGTTGCCCAGTACAAGCTGAACCACCTGAAGCTTGGCGTGATCGTGCAGAGCACCAAGGCACTGGAAGGCTTCAACAAGGACACCACCCACTACGCCTCCCGCGACGGCTTCGGCTACATCGTTAACGCCCAGTACCACGTTAAAGACTGGAAGTTCAAAGCGCAGTTTGCCCAGGACGATTCCGGCACCGGTCGCGTGGTCAACGAAGTCTACAAGGCGGGTGCCTTCAGTGGTGACGAAGCGCCGAAAATGACCCAGATTGCCCTGGGTGCCGAATACAAGATGGCGCGACAGGTGACCATGCATACCGAACTCGGTCAGTACCGGGTGGATGGCTACAGCGACTACGACGACGACATCGTCAGTGTCGGTCTGAAGTACCAATTCTGATATCTGAAAAATAATAAAGAGGCTCCGATTATTCGGAGCCTCTTTATTTATCGCCTTAACAAAAAAAGGCGCTCTTGATGAGCGCCTTTTTGTTACTCCAGTGTCACACGATAGGTTTCAAATCCACTGGTGTTGACCTTATTCCCCTCTTCATCCAAATACCAAACCGCTTCCAGGTAAGGTAAAGACTCTGCCATTTCCATCGCTTCATCTTTAGGCATAAGGAACAAGGTAGTAGAAAGTACATCGGCGTAAATATGCTGATCATTCATTACCACGGACACTGAAACCCCATCGGTTTTTGGGTAACCGGTGTTGGGGTTAATGATATGGTGATACTCTTTATCGCCTACCCGGTAATATTTCAGGTAGTTACCACTGGAGACAATGGTCAGGTTTTCACCGGCGACAATCTCGTGAAACTGTCCGGCCATCTCGCTGCAACCCGGGCGCGCGAAGTCGTACTTTTTACAGATGGGATCCTCAATGGCGGTCACAAAGGGACGCCCTTGCGGGTGCCGACCCCAGTGACGGATGTTACCGCCGGCATTGATGACGAATGAGCGCATCCCGGCTGCTACCAGGTGGTCCAGCACTTTTTCCGCCATCCAGCCTTTGGCGATGCCGCCCAGATCCAGACTCATCCCTTGCGCCATGGTGATGGTATTGTTTTCGACATCCAGTTTTATCTTGCTGATATCCGTATGTTTTGCGGCTTCAAGAATCGCTTCGTCGCTGGGCAGGGTGCAACCGTTGTCCGCTTCGGTGGGCGCCGGACAGGCGTTGCGTTGACGCCGCCACTCCTGCACCACCGGACCCACCGCGATGTTGAAATAGCCTTTGGAGATACGGTGCCAGTCGATACCAGCCTGGATGAGGGCCACCAGTTCCGGGTCGATATGATGGGTTTGCGTGGGGGCATTATTGATGGAGCGGATGTTCACCACGCCCTCGTAGGTCTGGTAGTCCGAACCCAACTGGTGCAGTCTCCTGATGATACTGAGACTGTCACACAGTGCCCGCTCCACATTACCGTCACCACCATCGTAAATATGAATGGAGATGGAGGTGCCAAAATATTTCAGCGTGGTCAGGCTGCTGTACTCATCACCAAGTTGAATAATGCCATCCTGTTTGCATTGGCTGTTTACAGCATTAATTGGCTCGACGTTTTCCGGCAGCTTGTCCGCAATGGCGTCAGTCTGTGAATAGGCATTAAAGGTGGAAAATACGAGCGCCATGGCGCACACAACGGTTTTGACTTTCATCAGGCCACTCATCGAATAAATTCAGATGATGTATTTTAGCACAAGTCAAAAAATATCGTCCCGCAAAATATAAGAGGATCCCGATCACAAATTTGGAATGACAGGGCCTCATATAGTGGTTTTCCGCAATTGTTCCTGACGCCCGTATCCCTATCCTCACCCATAACAACTCGTCATTAAAAAGACCTATGGGTGAGAACGTGAACCACTTTAATCGCATCAAGCTGTGCCTGGTAAGCTCCGCCGTGGCTCTGGCCGTTTCCGGCTGTGCCGCCACCGCCCCCGCCGGCAAATACGTCGATGGCACTCACGAAGTGTCTGGCAAAGGCAAAAAAAGCGAGATCGTCCTGACCGTTGTTGTCGATGAGGGCAAGATCCAGGAGATCAAAACCAAGTCTCACAACGAGACCGAGTCCCTGTTCCTCAACGCCGAACGTCTGCTGCCGCAGATTGTGGCCAACAACGGCCATGAAGGCATTGATGCCGTTTCCGGTGCCACTTACTCCTCCAATGGCATCCTGCGCGCCATCAACGACCTGCCCCGCGCCGACGGCTCCAAGCCGGAGTATCAGAGCGTTGGTGCCAAACAGGGTGGCGAAGAAGAGTTCAAGCTGAAGTGGTCCATTCAACCGCAACTGGGTCTGATTAAAGGCGACTACTACTACGAGGAAGCCCGCTTCCGTCAGGGTCACATGGGTTCCATGACCGTGGTTCTGGACAGCAACAACCCCAGCGACGTGATCTTCGCCGAGTTTAACGAAGACGGCCGCCCCAACTACTACACCCGTCTGTATCAGGGCGTACCGAAGCGGATGTCCGAGTACAACTTCTCCATGGGCAAGAAGAAAGGCACCGCCTGGGTGCAGTCTGCCCTGACCATGGAAAAGCTGATGGTGGAAGAGGACAAGCTGACCTTTGCCGACAACCCCAACTGGGATCCGAAGCTGGCGAACAAGCTGAAGGAGCCGAACCGTCTGCGCTACGAGGGCCTGGACATTGTGGCGGGCGCGTCCAACTCCATCCAGCAATCCATGGTGCCGCTGACCGCCAAGATCCATAACCGCATCAACACCGAAGGCACCACGCTGAAGTTCTACCAGCAGGCGGAAAAACTGCTGGACGAGAAAGGCAAGTGGACCGGCCTGACCGCGATGCTGCGCTTCGTGGTGGACACCAAGACTCAGCAGATCGTTGACGTCTACTACGACGAAATCTTCGCCGACGAAAAAGCGCAGATCACCGACGCGTCACTGAAGAAGTTCTACCGCCAGTCCAAATACCAGTCCATCGGCTACGAAGAGCCGGCGCGCATTGGCTTTAACGTGATGTTCGATGCTCTGGAAGCGCACATTGTCGAGGGCGGCTCCATGTTCGACATCGACGACCTGCCGGCAACCGGCGACACCGGCAGCTACGCCGCCACCGGTTTCACCAAGCTGTCCAGCAGCTGGGCCAACTACCTGAAACTGGCCGACGTACTCTACAAAGAGATGCGGACGGACGGCGTAGTGGCCGAGCACAAGAAAGGCTAAACCAAACCGCTTCATCATATTCCCTGCCAACGCCTCCCCACCGGGAGGCGTTTTTTATCGGCCTGTTCCGGCGCCAGACACAAAAAAGCCGCCCCTGGGGGCGGCTTTTTTTTACAACCCGACTCAGGCCTGGGTATCGACGGACGGCGTATCCGCGCCGCGGGAGACGATCACCATGGCCGGACGCAGCAGGCGACCATTCAGGGCATAGCCTTTCTGCATCACGGAGATCACGTTGTTTGCGGCAAACTCCTCGCTGGGCAGCATGGAGATCGCCTGGTGCAGCTCAGGATTGAACGGTTCACCCACCGGGTTAACCTGCTCAATACCAAACTTGCTCACCGCCGCCAGCATGCTCTTCAGGGTCAGTTCCACCCCTTCCAGCATCGGCTTGATCGCCTCGTCGTCGCTGTTGGACACTTCGAGGGCACGCTCAAGGCTGTCGATCACCGGCAGCAGTTCGTTGGCGAACTTTTCCAATGCAAACTTATGCGCTTTCTCCACATCCTGAGCGGTGCGGCGACGGACGTTTTCCACCTCGGCGGCAGCACGCACTACGCTGTCCTTTTGTCCGGCGATGGTGTCCTGAGCCTTAGCCAATTCCGCTTCCAACTCGGCAATGCGAACGGCGGCAGCGTCTTCAGCCTGCACCTGTTCCTCTGCGGAAGCGTCTACCGCTTGGGACTCAGTTGCTTCAATTTCCTCATTCGGC
>CAZWED010000089.1:0-11031 GCA_964632645.1 uncultured Ferrimonas sp.
TGTTTACTTACCGCATAAAAAGTCCCGCAAAGCGGGACTTTTTTTTGCCTGGGGGGCGTGCTGACCCTCTTTCTGCGGGCTTTGCAGCGTTCATTCTCTCCTCTGAGAAACGGGAGTGAGCGCCAACCTGCGCGCGCGTTGATGCCTTTATTGATTCTAATTTGTCGAAAGGATGCGCCATGTTTTTGCGATTTTTATATCAGTAAATCGCACTAAACTGGGTCTTGTCTTCTTCATTCTACCGACAATAAGGATTGCCCCATGACTGACCCGCGCACTCACGCTCTTGCTGCACCGGCTGACCTGCTGGCCCGTGCCCTGATGGCCTTTATTTTTATCGTGGCCGGTTACCACAAGATTGGCGGCTTTGCCGGCACCCAGGGCTGGATGGAATCGATGGGCGTCCCCGGCATTCTGCTCTACCCGGTGGTGGCGCTGGAACTGCTGGGTGGCCTGGCGATCCTGCTGGGGTTCAAAACCCGCATCGTGGCTTTCCTGCTGGCGGGCTTCTGTGTGCTCTCGGCGGTGATTTTCCACGGTGATCTGGCCAACGACTTCAACGCCTTTGCCAAAAACCTGGCGATGGCGGGCGGCTTCCTGCTGCTGACCCTCCACGGTGCCGGCTCCCTGAGCCTGGACGCCAAGCTGGCCAAATAACCCCGGTCCTGGCCGGGCGGGGCAGCGCCCCGCCCGGCTTTCCCCCACCTTCCATTCTCCATCTCAACCTCAGGAGCTGATCATGGGACAACTGGTTAAGGGCGTCTGGCACGATGTCTGGTATGACACCGAAAGCAACAAAGGGGAGTTCGTTCGTGAGCAGGCCAAGCTGCGCAACTGGATCACCCCGGATGGGGCGCCGGGCCCGACCGGCGACGGCGGATTCAAGGCGGAAACGGGGCGCTATCACCTCTACGTGTCCTACGCCTGCCCCTGGGCCCATCGCACCCTGATTTTCCTGGCCCTGAAGGGGTTGCAGGACCACATCGGCGTATCGGTGGTGAGCCCGGACATGCTGGATAAGGGCTGGACCTTCGATCAGAGCGCGGGCTCCAGCGGCGACAAGCTGCACGGCTTCGATTATCACTACCAGGTCTACACCGCCAACCAGCCGGACTATACCGGGCGGGTGACGGTACCGGTGTTGTGGGACCGTCAGACTCAGCGCATCGTTAACAACGAGTCTTCGGAGATCATCCGCATGCTCAACAGCGCCTTCGATCACCTGACCGGCAACCACGATGACTATTGGCCAGAGGCGCTGCGCGATGAGATTGAGGTGGTCAATCAGGAGGTCTACGACAACATCAACAACGGCGTTTACCGTGCGGGCTTTGCCACCAGTCAGGAGGCGTACGAGGCGGCCTATGACCGCCTGTTCGCGGCGCTGGACCGACTGGAAGAACGCCTCAGCACCCGCCGCTACCTGCTGGGGGATCGCCTGACCGAAGCGGACTGGCGACTGTTCACCACCCTGGTGCGGTTTGACGCGGTCTACTTTGGCCACTTCAAGTGCAACCGCCAGACCCTGGCCAGTTTCCCCAATCTGTCCGGCTATGTGCGGGAGCTGTACCAGTGGCCGGGCATCGCCGACACCGTCAACATGGACCACATCAAGCGTCACTATTACTACAGTCACGACATGATCAACCCGACCCGGGTCGTGCCCAAAGGGCCGGTGCTGGATTTTCTTGCCCCCCACGGGCGGGATCACCTCTGAGCCGTCCCCCAGCGCCTAAACTGAAAGGTGTGACCGACGGAAGACTCCGGGAGGTACCTTATGGGCGTTGCCATCAAAGTCAGTGACTATCTCAAATCCCTGGGGGTTCAGTATGAGCTGATTCCCCACCGCCACAGCCAGTCTGCCCTGCAGTCTGCAGTGAGTGCCGGCGTGCCGGCCAGGCAGACCGCCAAAGCGGTGGTGCTCGAAGACCACGAAGGTCGGCGGGTGCTGGCCGTGGTGCCTGCGGCCAACCGGGTGCTGCTCCACAAGCTGGGGGAGCAACTGGGCCGCGAGCTGCACCTGATCCCCGAGTCGCGGCTGAGAAATGCCTTTGACGACTGCGAACTCGGTGCGGTGCCTGCGGTGGGGGATCCTTACCAGGTTCAGGCGGTGTATGACGAACAGTTGGGGGAGGAGAGCGACATCTACCTGGAAGCGGGGGACCATGAAAACCTCATCCGCATCAACAAAGAGGCCTTTATGGCGTTGATGGCCAACCATGTGCATGGCCGGTTCAGCGTGGTCAGAGGCATCGACTACGGCCAGACCCGGCGCGCCTGGGACTGGCAATAGCGTCACCCTTAACCCCTTGCCGGGAGTCGCCACAGCGCGGTCTCCCGGCTTTTTTGTGGGCTGACAGGGTGAGGCCAATCACGCATAATGGCGGCCAATTGTGATCAACAAAGGCAGGGACCATGCTGGCTGTTTTGCAGGGCCGCTTTGACGCTTACTGGCGCCTCGCGCGCCTCGATAGACCCATCGGCACATTCCTTCTGATGTGGCCGGCGCTGGCCGCACTCTGGCTGGCCGCAGACGGCCTGCCGGACCCCTTTGTGCTGGGCGTGTTCTTTGTCGGCGTGTGGCTGATGCGGGCCAACGGCTGCATCATCAACGATTTTGCCGATCGCAAGCTGGACAGCCATGTTGCGCGCACCCGCTCCCGGCCGCTGGCCAGCGGGGAGATCACCGCCAAGGAGGCGCTGGCGCTGTTCGCGGCGTTGGGGCTGGTGTGTTACGCCCTGGTCCTGCAACTGAACCCGTTGACCGTCCAGCTGGCCTACGTCGGCATTGTGCTGACGGTGATCTACCCCTTCACCAAGCGGTTTCTTCCGGCACCCCAGATGTTCCTGGGCATCGTCTGGAGCTGGTCCATCCCCATGGCGTTTGCCGCCCAGACCGGCGAAGTGCCGACCCTGGCCTGGTACCTGTTTGCCGCCAACTGGTGCTGGACCGTGGCCTACGACACCATGTACGGCATGGTTGATCGGGAGGATGACCTGAAGATCGGCATCCGCTCCAGCGCCATCTGGTTTGGTCGCCTGGACCGCTTCTGGATCGGTGTATTTCAGGTGGCGACGCTGGTACTGCTGCTGGGCATCGGTCTGAGGCTTGGGCTGAATACCCTCTACCCCGTTGGGGTGGTGGCCATGGCCGGATTCTTTGTCTACCAGCAGTACCTGATCCGCGATCGCCAGCGCGACGCCTGTTTCCGGGCGTTCCTTAACAACAACTGGGCGGGGTTGGTGCTGTTCCTGGCGGTGGTTGGGGAATACGCACTGAGATAACCAAAAAGGCAGCCGGAAGGCTGCCTTTTTGTTGTGAGTCTTAAACCACCTCCTACGGAGGTGGTGATCGTTGGTTCTGGGCTTTGCCTGAAGATGTCGGGACTGTCATCCGCATCGAAGGCTTGGAAGTAACAGAATTGTCGGCATCCGTTGCGGTGAGGACTGACACGGCGGCAGCCGTCCACCTGAGCCGACTCGCGGCTGCCGGGCCGTCCCGGCAAAGGCGTTGAATGGCATTGGGAGTGTCACATGCCTGTGGCATTCCGGAAAAACAAAAGCCCCCTTGGAGGGGGCAGTGTCAAAGCCACCTGCTATGCCGGTGGATTTTTACCGCTGAAGGCCGGTATCAACCGGCCTCAGGCCGCGACGGCCGGAGTCAGCTCCTGGGCGTGGGCTACGGCCTGGGAGCGGCGGTACTGCGCGGCGGTGATGGCGAACCAGCAGCGATCCACCGTGCCGTTTTCGAAGTAGCCGTACTCTTTGAAGGTGCGGCCCAGGCCCGCTTTCTCCAGCACCCGCTTGCTGGCCCGATTGGTGTCGTAACAGTCCGCTCTCACGGCACTGGCGTCCATCTCGTTGAAGGCGACGCGCAACAGCAGGCGGGAGACCGCGGTGGCCAGACCCTGACCCCAGGCCGCATGGCTCAGTTGGTAACCCAGCTCAAAGACGCCGCTCTCCTGGCTTTTAACCAGTGCAGCCATGCCAACAAACGCCTGATCCTGATCCACGATCGCCAGCGTCGGCGCCTGGGTCTGGGCTTCCGGCGTCAGCAGCGGCTCAAGGTGTTGCCGGTACACCGCGTCCTCCGCCGGTGCGAAAAACAGGTGACGATTTACCCGGGGGTCATTCAGCATGGCGGTGCAGGGGGCGAGGTCCGCCGGTTGCATCAGGCGAACGGAGAAGGAGCCCTTAAGCGGCAGGGTTTGGCCGTTAAGCAGAGTGGTGAGGGTCATGGCGGTCTCGAGGTCGAAATTTGGGCGGCGGAATTATCCTCAAATGGCGCGTTGGGATCCGTGATCCTGACCTAAATAGGCGACCATAAACCAACAAAAACGGAACCGACTGGTTCCGTTTTTTGCTTGGGGGATGGGCGTTTACTTCATAAAGGCGTAAGCGTCGCCGTACAGGTGGGCGTCGATGACCCCCTGTTGGCGGAAGCGCTCCCGTGCAGCCCCCGCCATCTCGAAGCGCCCGGCAATGTAGACGTCGTAATCGTGCAGGCTGACGAAGTCCTCGCACACCGCGTCGATCACGGTACCCTGGCGGTGCCCCGCGACCGCTTGGTCAAACACCGGAATAAAGGTGAGGTGCGGGTAGTCGCTGGCCCACTGGTCTGCCAGCGCCTTGAGGTACATGGTGTCCGGGTCGCGCGCGCCCCAGTAGAGGAAGGTGGTGTGGGTGTCGCCCTGGCGCAGCAGGGTGTCCAGCAGGCTGTGGATGTAGGAGAACCCGGTGCCCCCGGCAATGAGGATGCGCGGGCGGCCGCTGTCGTGGCGCAGGAACGCGTCACCGAACGGCGCTTCCACCTCAATGTGCGTGTCCTGGCGCAGGCGCTCGACGACCTGCATGGCAAAGCTTTCGGCCACGGAGGCGCCGATGTGCAGCTCAAGCTTGCCGTCCAGCGGGCTGGAAGCGATGGAGAAGGGACGCTTGTCCTCGTCGCTCATCACCACGGTCAGGTACTGGCCGGGTTTGAACGCCAGCGGTTGTTCGGGGATCAGCACCGCCTTAAAGACGGTGTCACTCATGGGGGTCAGTTGCTCTATCTGGCAGCGGATACGACTCATGGCGTTCTCGTTATTTTTCTAGCGGGTCCAGACCCAGCTCAGCCCAGCGTTGATCCACGCGGGTCTTGATCGCCTCGTCCATGACGATGGGTTCGCCCCATTCGCGATCGGTTTCGCCGGGCCACTTGTTGGTGGCGTCCATGCCCATCTTGGAACCCAGGCCTGCCACCGGGGAGGCGAAGTCCAGATAGTCGATGGGGGTGTTTTCGATCATCACCGTATCCCGGGCGGGGTCCATCCGGGTGGTGATGGCCCAGATCACGTCCTCCCAGTTACGGGCGTTCACGTCGTCGTCGCAGACCACGATGAACTTGGTGTACATGAACTGGCGCAGGTAGCTCCAGGCGGCCATCATCACGCGCTTGGCGTGGCCCGGGTACTGCTTCTTGATGGTGATCACCGCCATCCGGTAGGAGCACCCTTCCGGCGGCAGGTAGAAATCCTGGATCTCCGGGAACTGCTTACGCAGGATGGGCACGAACACCTCGTTCAGCGCCACACCCAGCATGGCCGGCTCATCCGGCGGACGGCCGGTGTAGGTGCTGTGGTAGATGGCGTCCTTGCGCATGGTGACGTGGGTGACGGTCAGCACCGGGAAGGTTTCCACCTCGTTGTAGTAGCCGGTGTGGTCGCCGTAGGGGCCTTCCGGCGCCTCGAGGCCGGGTTCCAGGTATCCCTCCAGCACGATCTCGGCGGTGGCGGGCACCTCCAGATCGCAGGAGAGCGCCTTGGTGACCTGGGTGCGCTCGCCCCGCAGCAGGCCGGCAAAGGCGTACTCGCTCAGGCCGTCCGGCACCGGTGTCACTGCCCCCAGAATGGTGACCGGGTCCGCCCCCAGGGCCACCGCCACGGGGTAACGTTCGCCGGGGAACTTCTGCTGGAAATCGCGGTAATCCAACGCGCCACCACGGTGGGCCAGCCAGCGCATGATCAGCTGGTTTTTGCCGAGCAACTGCTGGCGGTAAATCCCCAGGTTCTGGCGCTTCTGATTGGGGCCTTTGGTGATGGTCAGGCCCCAGGTCACCAGCGGGGCGACATCACCGGGCCAACAGTGCTGGATCGGTAAGCGGGTCAGGTCCACCTCGTCCCCTTCGAACACGATCTCCTGGCAGGGCGCCTTGCTGACCCGCTTGGGCGGCAGGTTCAGCGCCTGCTTGAACATCGGCACCTTGGCGATGGCGTCCTTGAACCCGGAGGGCGGCTCCGGCTCCTTCAGAAACGCCAGCAACTCGCCCACCTCTTTCAGGGCGGAGGTGTCTTCACGGCCCATCGCCAGGGCAACCCGGCGGGGCGTGCCAAACAGGTTGGCCAGCACCGGCATCTCGCTGCCCTTGGGATTTTCAAACAGCAGAGCGGGGCCGCCGGACCGCAGTACGCGGTCGCAGATCTCCGTCATCTCCAGATGAGGGTCCACCTCGGCGGTGATGCGCTTGAGCTCGCCCTGTTGCTCGAGAAACCGGATAAATTCTCGCAAGTCACTGAACTTCATTAGATTTTATTCTCTGTGCTGGTGTGACCTTCGTCAAAGTGCCGGGGTATTATAGCGGTGCGGCCGTCGCCGGGACAGGGCAGCCGGAACCCTGGGCCGGTGAGGGGGCCTAAACTGTCATCAGAGCGCAAACGGGGGAGAGCCGGATGGGGATCACCACCACGTTGTTGCTGGCCCTGACCGTGCTGGCCAACCAACCGCCCAACTGGAACGCCGGCTACAAGTCGCAGCGTCCCATCGGGGCGCCGCCGCTGGAGCAGCGGTGGCAGCAACAGAAGGCCTGGCAGCAAAATCAGCACTGGCAATCGCAGACCTGGCAGGAGCAGTACCGGGAGCGCCACGATCCCGCCCGCTGGCAGGGGCCGGATGACCCGCTGGCCCAGACGCCACCCCGGTTAAGACTGGAGGGGGACGCCAAACCCCGGACCGATCTGGATACGCTGGTGACGCCGCCGACCGGCCCCAACCCCACACGGGGCCAGCCGCCGCCCGGTTCCGTGGCGTTGAGCGACGCCCAGGGTGACTACTGGAAAAACGAGGTGGGGTGTTACCGACAAAGCTGGATGACCAACGACTATGTGCCCATCCCCTGTCCTTAAGCGCGTTCTGATGCTCGCCGTGCTGGCGCTGGCCATCAGCCCCGGCGTCCGGGCCGCTGAGTGGGGCTGGTCCGTGCATTACGGCACGCCCTACGTCGGGGTTGGCCACTACCGTTACGGCGACCCTTACTGGTCCGGTCGCTGGCGATACCCCTGGTATCCCTCACACTGGCGGAGCCACCGCTGGCGTGACTGGGGCAGCCCCTATCCCTACGCTTACCGCTATCCCTACCGTTATCCTTCGCTTCCCCGGATCGCCCCGGCCAAGCCCCGTGTGGTGACGTTACCCGTGGACACCACGATTCGTCAGGAGCAGACGCCCCGCGGCAGCCGGGCGTCGCTGCCGGCCAATGCCCGGCTGATCCGGACCGACCAAGGCACCCGCTACCAGTGGCAGGGTGCCTGCTACCGCTACGACTACCTGTCTGACCGCTATCAGGCCGTGCCCTGTCCCTGATGCCGTAAGCCCCTGCCGATTTTGCTCAAGTTTGACGCCGGTTCGGTCGTTAACAAAAGGGGGCATTGCGGCTGTCGTGCTGTGACCACAAGGTGTCAGGATCGTGAGCCTGCTCCCAGCCTCTGAACTCATAAGAAGTTAGATTCGTCGGTCTTTTTTGGGCTCGTCCGCCATTACTGGACAAGGAAGTAATTGATGAAACGCGTTTACCTTGGCGCCGCCACCTTGGCGCTTGTTCCCCTCCTCACTCCCTCTGCCTCCGCCACCATTTTTGCTGATGCCCGCTCCGGTGGCATGGGGGGCGTCGGTGTCGCCTCCGGTGATTACACCCGCGCCAGCCAGAACCCGGCCCTGCTGACCCGCTTTAAAGAGGGTGAGGACTTCTACTTTCAACTGGGGGCCGGTGTGCTGGCCCGCGATTACCAGGACGCCATCGATGACATCGATGCCCTGCAGGACAACCTCGACCGCTTTGAGGGGCTGATCAACAGCGGTGACCCGGCCCAGGTCCCCGCCGCCCAGCAGCTTAAGGATGAGATCATCGGCCAGCTGGAAGCGCTCGACCAGACCCGTCCGGAAGCCAATGGCGGCGCCCTGCTGGGGTTCTTTGTGCCCAGCAAGCGCCTGGGCTTTGGCCTCTCCGTCAACGCTTTCCTGATGGGCAACGGCCTGATCAATTACGACGAGGCGGACGGCGACTACCTGGACAGCTTCGTGAATCCGGAAAATCCGGATTTCGATCCCACCCGGGATTTTGATCAGAACGTCATCCAGTCCAACGCCGACGTGCAGGCGGTGGGGATCACCGAAGTGGCACTGAGCTTTGCCAGCGAATTCCAGAGCCCCTGGCTGGGCCAGTTCTCCGTGGGGGTGTCGCCCAAGGTGCAGCGACTGGACACCTACTACTACAACGCCAACGTCAGCAACTTCGACGAGGACGACATCACCTCCGACGACAACCTGACCGACCAGACCGAGTTCAACCTGGACGTGGGTTTCCAGGGCGGCTACGGACCCTGGCAGTACGGCCTGGTCGGGCGCAACCTGATCAGCCAGTCCCTGCGCAACACCAACAACCAGGATCTGGAGCTGAAGCCGACGGTGATTGGCGGGGTGGCGTTTCAGCATGGCGGCTTTACCGCGGCACTGGACATGGACCTGATCAAGGACGAGTCGTTTGCCGCTCTGAGTGACGCCCGTCAGTGGGCCCGCTTTGGTGTGGAGTATGACTTTGGCGGCCACGCCCAGCTGCGAGCCGGTTATCGCCACGATCTGGAAGGCAACTTCGAGGACGTGCTGACTCTGGGGCTGGGGATCTCCCCCGGTGACGTGCTCACTCTGGATCTGGCTGGCCAGTTCGGCGACGAGGATGAGCGCGGTGCGGTGGTGCAGCTGGGCCTGAAGTTCTGAGCCTGTGCCCCGCAGTGCAAACGCCCCGGCTGGTCCGGGGCGTTTTTGTCAGTGGCCGACGGCGCGGTCTTCATGGCGGCGGTCGCTGATGCGGCGGTCGCCCTTGTCGTCTTCGAAGCGGGTCTCTTCGCGCCGCTCGTGATGCTGGCGCCGGTCCGGATGCTGGCGTCGTTCAACGGGTTGTTGTGCTGCGGACATCGTACGTTCCCCCTTATGGACACTCTCTCTGGTTATAGCCCAACGACAGGGCTGCGGGGGCCAGAAACAACCACACCGCCCGAAGGCGGTGTGGTTTGAGCGGCGAGGGCAAGGCCCGACTCAGGACTTGGCGCGTTTCATCGCGTCAAAGAACTCGTCGTTGGTCTTGGTCATTGCCAGCTTGTCGATGAGGAACTCCATCGCTTCGACTTCCTGCATCGGGTTGAGGATCTTACGCAGGATCCACATCTTCTGCAGCTCTTCGCTGCCGGCCAGCAGCTCTTCGCGGCGGGTACCGGAGCGGTTGAAGTCGATGGCGGGGAAGACACGGCGCTCGGCGATCTTGCGAGACAGGTGCAGTTCCATGTTACCGGTGCCCTTGAACTCTTCGTAGATCACTTCGTCCATCTTGGAGCCGGTGTCGATCAGCGCGGTGGCGATGATGGTCAGGCTGCCGCCCTCCTCAACGTTACGCGCGGCACCGAAGAAGCGCTTCGGACGGTGCAGGGCGTTGGCGTCCACACCACCGGTCAGTACCTTACCGGAGCTCGGCACCACGGTGTTGTAGGCGCGGGCCAGACGGGTGATGGAGTCCAGCAGGATCACCACGTCTTTCTTGTGCTCCACCAGGCGCTTGGCCTTTTCGATCACCATCTCGGCCACCTGAACGTGGCGGGAAGCCGGCTCGTCGAAGGTGGAGGCCACCACTTCGCCTTTCACCAGACGCTGCATCTCGGTCACCTCTTCGGGACGTTCGTCGATCAGCAGCACCATCAGCACACACTCGGGGTGGTTGTAGGCGATGGATTGGGCGATGTTCTGCAGCAACAGCGTCTTACCGGCTTTCGGCGGGGCCACAATCAGACCACGTTGACCTTTACCGATGGGGCTGGCCAGGTCCAGAACCCGGGCAGTGATGTCCTCGGTGGAACCGTTGCCCCGCTCCATGCGCAGACGATCGTTGGCATGCAGGGGAGTGAGGTTCTCAAACAGAATTTTGCTGCGGGAGCTTTCCGGACGGTCGAAGTTGACTTCGCTGACTTTCAACAGGGCAAAGTAGCGTTCACCCTCTTTCGGCGGCCGGATCTTACCGGAGATGGAGTCACCGGTACGCAGGTTGAATCGACGGATCTGGCTGGGGCTGACGTAGATGTCATCCGGGCCGGCCAGGTAGGAGGAGTCCGCGCTGCGAAGGAAGCCGAAGCCGTCTTGCAGGATCTCGAGGACGCCGTCGCCGTAGATGTCTTCACCGCTTTTGGCGTGCGCCTTGAGGATGGCGAACAGAATGTCTTGCTTCCGTGCACGAGCCAGGTTCTCCAGGCCCATGGACTCGGCCAGGGCAACCAGTTCGGAGACCGGTTTCTGTTTCAGTTCGGTAAGGTTCATATAGGTGGGTCTTTTGATTGTGCACTCAGGAAAAGAGCGCGGCTATGTCACTGTTGCTGTGATTTAAAAAAGGAAGTTTGCCCTGTTAGGGCGAGAAATGTACTGGCTAATAAGCTAGCACCAATGTTTGGGAGCGTCCAGCGTTTTGGCGGTGATTGCGGGCATTAAAAAGGGCCGCCCGAAGACGGCCCGTCAAGCAATCAGTGCTAACTCGACTGCCCGATTCCTTTCGTCGCAGCGCCTGATTTACAGGTGGGCGTCGATAAACTCTTTCAGCTGGGTCTTGGAAGCCGCACCCACCTTGGTGCCCGCCAGTTGACCGTCCTTGAACAGCAGCAGGGTGGGGATGCCACGGATGCCGTACTTCGGCGGGGTTTCGCTGTTCTGGTCGACGTTCAGCTTACCGATGGTCAGCTGGTC
>CAZWED010000090.1:0-11002 GCA_964632645.1 uncultured Ferrimonas sp.
GCTAGCGTGCTTTCTGTAATTGCGAGGCCAGTGCGGGAGGCACACTCATCATTGCGCCACTGCTCTTGATAGCGATCATGGTCTGTGGATTGATGCAGATGAATGTCCTTACGTTTAAAAAGAAAGAGGTTCATTTTCCTATTTGTTGTTTTGAATAAAGAGATTAGAGGCTTTAAAACGTCAAGAGGCATTGAACAAGTGAGTGTGTATCCAGGAAAGGTGAATGGAAATTTTGGAAGTGAAACGAAGCAAGCGCTCCAGAATTTTCAAAAAATATAAGCCTACACAAGCTACGCATAAACATTATCAATTTTCTGACGTCGATGGGATTGTTGGTAAGAACATAATTATTTATTTGTATGAGGCAGATAATGAAAATTGGAAATGCAATGAGGATTATAGCTTTTGTTGTGTGTTTCTATTCGTCGGTGGCACACGCTAATGTTATGTATGATATCTACAATAATTTAGATTTCACCTCATTTCCTACATCATTGAATCCTAAAAGTATTGATGAAAAAAGGCTACCTGATTTTAGAGGTCGAGAGCATATGGAATACCTCTTGAATCCTAAAATAACGAAAGATGAAATCGTGATGGATGGAGATAATTGGTTTTATAAATTTAAATTATTAGATGAGCGGGAAGGGGATTTATATCTTTGTGTTTGGGATGAATCCAAAACAGGCACTTATAATGCCAGGTATCCAATTGTAATAAGGAAATACAATGAAACATATGTGGCTCTTGCTTTAAACCCTAAGCCTTTAAAGGGTGAGTGTGAAGAAATGGTGAAATGAAAAGTGCTCCCATTGGTTATACATAACGCTTTTAGAATATCTCTTGATTTAACCATGCTGGATTTCTTTGGCCGTTGTATAGAGCCAAACACGTCAGCTTGTGGAGATTGGCGTCATTCTCTTGCTCAGTTTGCGCGCTGCAGGCGTACGCTACGGCAGGCTCCGCATTCAGGACCCCCCAGGGGTTCGGGCGATTTACACGCTTGATTGGAGCGGTAACGGCGTAAGCGAAAGGGTCGCGCATCATAAAACCCACTGAGCATTCTCTGGCCACTGACGTCATTTGGGGTGATAAACCTTATGGAGATGACCCTAATGATTAATACTGCATCTTGCTGGATATCAATCATGAGAAAAATAAAGGCTATCATCCTTATTTCTGTTGGCTTTCTGCTAGCCTATTTCGGTTACGCCATTTTCCTGCCACAAGTTGATTTAGACAAACGGGTTCTGGAAGTGGCACTTTCTCGTACCGTTTCAGTCGTGGGATTTCGAGATAATACTGGTAATGCGACAGTGCCTTATCGGTACAACTTCTACGTACAGACGGAGGGTGCAAAAATTTCTACACCGTTTATGGTGACTGATACCCCTGATGTGCACATTGCTGCTACGGGACAATATGCTTTCGATATCATTGTGACTGGAAAGGTTTACCAGTTTACAAATGTTGTGTGGATAACGGAAAATGATGAACTCCTACCGCTCAATATCACCTTGAACGCGAGCCATTCAACCGTTCCTATAAAGACAAATCAGCAACCCATACCATGATGCCATCACCGGTTTCCTCTTCACCACGATAGCGCTAAGACTTTCCGGCATCGTCAGTTGTGGTGTACTCCGTGAGATTGAACAGGGGCTGTGGGACCTGGTTCGGTGTCTCGCGTCATTCGGATGGGCCATTGGCTTTCAGCGGTTTTTGGTAAACCCAGTATCCGTTGCTCCTGAATGAAAGGCGAGCCGCAGCAATCAGGCAGTTTATATTGCCCTTCGATGCTGATGGTCTTAATCGTCATTTCCCGTTGTTGCCGTGCGCCATCGGTGCGCGCTTGGGCAGGCTCCGCACGCCGAATGGGAAAGGTCCCCGGCGCACAGTCTGCACAGGTTAATTTGAACGCTACGCCAAAGTGCGGGCCTTTGTGCCGCTCAGCGCGGATCCCTCAGCTTGCTTTTCGCCGTTCTGCGCTGGCACTCTGAACGGGATCATTTTTGTGTCCGATCAGGAGATTGGCATGAGCGAGTTGCGGCCTCCAAGGTCATCACTGCTGGCGGGGGTAGAGGCGGGCATCATTACGCCGGAACAAGCCCGCAAACTGGAAGCGTTGTGGGCGGGTGCGCCCGCATCCCCCCAGGCCCGTTTTGACCTTACCCATCTGCTTTATTACCTCGGGGCTCTGCTGGCCATCGGTGCCATGACGGTGTTTATGGAGTTGGGGTGGGAGCGGTTTGGCGGATTCGGTGTGATGACCCTGGCACTGTGTTATGCCGGCTTGGGTATGGGGTTGCAGCAGGGGCTGGAGCGTCGCCAGCTGGCGGTGCCGGCCGGTCTGGCCCTGGCCTTTGTGGTCTGTCTGACGCCTCTGGCGCTGTATGGGTTCTTGCAGGGGATGGGCTGGTGGCCCGATCAACAGGCGTATCCCGGGTTGTACCGGCGGGTGGACGCGCACTGGGTTGCGCTGGAACTGGCCACGATCCTGGCAGCGTTATTGGCGCTGGCGTGGCGTCGGGTAGCGTTTCTGGTGTTCCCTCTGGCGGTCAGTCTGTGGTTCTTGTCGATGGACGGCGCAGAGTGGCTGCTGGGGGAGCGGATCAGCTGGCCTCAGCGAGGCCAGATCAGCATGGTGATAGGACTGGTGATGGTGGGCCTCGGGCTGTTTGCGGATGGCCGGCGAAAGCAGGCCGCGTCCGGAGATTTTGCCTTCTGGTTCTATCTGTTCGGGGTGGTGGCGTTCTGGGGGGGCCTCAGCAGTCAGCAGAGCGACAGTGAGTGGGATAAGGCGCTGTATGGGGTGATCAACCTGTTGATGATGCTGGTGGGCGTGCTGTTGGATCGTCGGGTGTTTACCGTATTCGGCGCCATCGGGGTGTTCGGATATCTGGGTCATCTGGCGTACGACCTGTTCCGCGACAGCTGGTGGTTTCCGGCGCTGCTTACCCTGTTTGGGCTGGGGATCATGCTGCTGGGCGTCGCCTGGCAGCGTCACCGCCTCACGTGGCGGGCGGCACTGCTGGCCCGCTTACCCGACGCACTGCGCCAGTTCGGCCCCTTCCAGTGAGGGGGCGAGGACAAAGCGTCGCACGACTCCGCTGTCTTCTCCCAGCGTGACGGTGTCGCCTTCCACAAAACCAAGACGGGTCAGCAGGGCGGCGGACGCCACGTTATCCGGCGCGGTGATCCCCCACAGGGTTGAGATGCCCCAGGCATTTCGCGCCTGGTGGATCACCTGCTGACACGCTTCCAGCGTCAGCCCCTGCCGTTGCCACTGGGGCAACAGGGCAAACCCCAGGTCGGGATGGGGCAGGGTATCGCGCTTCAGCACGCCACAAAGCCCAATGGGCGTTTTCTCTGGTTTCAGAGACATCACAAACAGGCCATAACCGTGCTGCTGATAGTGGGCCTGTAACTGTTCCTCAATGTACCCCTGAGCTTGCCGCAAGGTGCGGATACCCCTGTCGCCAATGTGCTTCAGCCAGCCCTCGCTGTTGACCAGCGAGAGAATGAAGTCGGCGTCCATCAACTGTGCCGGGCGAAGGGTCAGTCGCGCGGTGTCGTACATGTCTGAGATCCCCTGTCGGGCCTGAGAAGGGCTTTTATCATCGCAGTCCACTCGCTTGCCGTCTACTCAGCGAGGTTTGGCCAATCGAAAGTTCGTCAACTAGATTAAAAACATAGGTCATTATTTGGTCATGGATAGGATGCGACCTGTTGCGAGCCTTTCCCCCTTTTTGCTGGTGCTGTGGCTGTCCAATTCGGGCCACTACGGTCCGTTGATGCTCAGCCTTGGCGGGGTCTCTATTGCTCTGGTGCTGCTGATCAGTTACCGGATGGGACTGCTGGGCCCGCCGGTGCCGGTGCGCTTTGCCCGTTTGCCCCGTTACTGGCTTTGGCTGATGGCAGAGATCGTCAAGGCCAATATCGAGGTGGTGGGCCAGATCTGGCGCGGTGCCGACAGCCTGTCACCCGCCATCGGCCGCCTGCCATTGCCGCAAAAGGAAGACCTGACCCGGGTACTTTACGCCAACTCCATCACTCTGACGCCGGGCACCATCACCATTCGTCTGGATGAGGACACCCTGGAAGTACACGCCCTGAACGTGGCGTCGCTGACGGCGCTGGAGCAGGGCGAAATGAGCCAGCGTGTGCTGGCGTTGGAGCCCTGATGCTGGGCGCCGCAGCACTGGGGCTGGCGACGGCGATGCTGTTGGCATTGCTGCGCGCCGTGGCGGGGCCGACGCTGTACGACCGGATCCTGGCGGTCAATCTGTTTGGCACCAAAACGGTGCTGTTGATCGCCGTGATGGGGTTTCTGATGGGGCGGCCGGACTTTCTCGATATCGCGCTGGTGTACGCGCTGATCAACTTCATCGGCATCATTGGGGTGCTGCGTTTCTTTGAGCAGCGCCGTGAGGGGGAAGACGCATGATCTGGCCGCACTGGGTGGGCAGTGCTTTTCTGCTTGTGGGAACGTTTCTGTGCATCAGCGGCACCGTGGGGGTGTTGCGCTTTCCCGATGTCTACACCCGCCTGCACGCGGCGGGCGTGACGGACACCCTGGGCAGCGGCTGCATCCTGCTGGGTCTGGGGTTCTGGGTCAACGGTGAGTGGCTGGTGCTGGCCAAGCTGACCTGGATTTTCCTGTTCCTGCTGGTCACCAGTCCAACGTCCGGCCATGCCATTGCCCGGGCGGCGCTGACCGGGGGCGTCAAACCCAAACTGGGCCCCGACGGGTAAGCGGGGCTGACATGCAATTTCTCCTCGATATCCTGCTGTTGAGCTTGCTGGTGCTGACCGCCCTGGCGTTGGCGCGGACCCGTGACCTGTTCGCCTGCGCCATGTTGAGCGGCATCTACAGCCTGGTGTCCGCCGCGTTCTTTGTGTTGATGGATGCGGTGGACGTGGCCTTTACCGAAGCGGCGGTAGGGGCGGGGATCGCCACCTTACTGATGTTGGCCGCGCTGACCCTCACCGGCCGTTTTGAAAACCCTCACCTGTTTCAGAGCCGCCGCACCCTGGCGGTCATCGCCCTGATCGCTTTCCTGCTGTTTTATGGCCTGGTGGACATGCCCCGCTTTGGCGACCCCAATGCCCCGGCTCAGGGGCATGTGGCGTCCCATTATCTGCAAGACGGCTTTACCGAGGTGGGCGTGCCCAATCTGGTGACCTCGGTACTGGCCAGCTATCGGGGCTTCGACACCTTTGGCGAAACGGTGGTGATCTTTACCGCCGGCATCGGCGTGCTGGCGCTGTTGGGTCGTCGCCATGTCCGCCGCCCCAGTCGCGCACTGGATATGCGCCATCACCGCATTCTGGCGGTGGTGTCCCGACTGCTTATCCCGCCGATCCTGCTGTTCGCTCTGTACGTGCAGTTTCATGGTGACTATGGGCCGGGCGGCGGCTTCCAGGCGGGGGTGATTTTTGCCGCGGGGCTGATCCTCTACGCCATGGTCTTTGGTCTGGATGCGGTGCGTGAGCTGATACCGGAATCGCTGATTCGGGTGCTGGCCGCCGTCGGGGTGCTGCTGTACGGCAGCGTAGGGCTGGTGGCGTTGCTTCAAGGCAAACCCTTCCTCGATTACCGCGGTCTGGCGGACAGCAGCGTCGCCGGTCAGCATCTGGGGATCTGGCTGGTGGAGTTGGGCGTGGGGATCACGGTGACCGCAGTGATGTTGCTGCTGTTTCTCACCTTCTCCGCGCGGGTGGACAGGGGGGCGTCGTGATGCACTGGTTGAGCCAATACAACTACTACATCGTGGTGCTGCTGATGATGATCGGGTTTTACATCGTCATCGCCCAGGGCAACCTGATTAAGAAATTGATGGGCCTCAGCCTGTTCCAGACCTCGGTGTTCATTCTCTACATCAGCATGGGCAAAGTGGAGGGGGGCACCGCGCCGATTCTGGACCCGGACTACCTGATCTTCTCCAACCCGCTGCCCCATGTGCTGATTCTGACCGCCATTGTGGTGGGGGTGGCCACCACCGCGCTGGGCCTGGCCCTGTCCGTTCGCCTGCACGAGGCCTACGGCACCCTCGAAGAGGATGAGATTCAGCAGCAGGATGACCAGATATGATCAGTCACCTGCCCATTCTCCCCGTGATTGTGCCCCTGCTTGCCGCCCCGAGCTGCCTGTTGCTCGGGCGCCCCAGACTGATGTCCGGCTTTGTGCTGGGGGTGTGCCTGCTAGCGCTCGGTTTCAGCGTCGCCCTGTGGCAACAGGTGCTGGTGCTCGGCGCCTGGAACTACCCCCTGGGGGGCTGGGAGGCGCCCTGGGGCATTGAGTACCGTATTGATGGCCTGGGTGCCATGATGCTGGTGCTGGTCAGCAGCATGGCCGTGGCGGTGATGCTGGCGGCCCCCACCAGCATTCAACGGGAACTGGCAGAGGAGCGTCAGGGCCCGTTTTATGTGCTGTTTTTGCTGGTGTTTGCCGGCTCTATGGGGATTGTGGCCACCGGTGACGCGTTCAACCTGTTCGTCTTTCTCGAAATCAGCTCGCTCTCCACCTACGCGCTGATTGCTCTGGGGCGGGACCGTCGCGCCCTCTGGGCGGCCTACCAGTACCTGATCCTCGGCACTCTGGGGGCCACCTTTATCCTGATTGGCGTCGGCCTGCTCTATATGATGACCGGCACCCTCAATATGGCGGATCTGGCCCAGCGCCTGCCGGCGGTGGAAAGCACCCGCACCGTTTACACCGCGTTTGCCTTTGTGCTGGTGGGCGTCTGCCTCAAGCTGGCGCTGTTTCCCCTGCACCTGTGGCTGCCCGGCGCCTATGCCTGCGCGCCCTCAGTGGTGTCGGCGTTTCTGGCGGCGACGGCCACCAAAGTGGCGGTCTACGTATTGCTGCGCTTTGTCTACACCATCTTCGGCGGCGGCTTCAGCTTTGCCCACCTGCCGCTGGAATCGATCCTGCTGCTGCTGGGCATTGTCGGCGTGGTGGCGGCCTCGGTGGCGGCCATCTACCAACGCAGCGTCAAACGTCTGTTTGCCTACTCCAGCGTGGCGCAGGTGGGCTATCTGATCCTGGGCATTGCGGCGGCCAACCGCACCGGTTTGCTGGCCACCCTGCTGCATCTGATCAATCACGCCCTGATGAAAGGCGCGTTGTTTCTGGCCCTGGCGGCGGTGTGCTACCAGCTTGGCCATACCCGTCTGCACCAGTTTGCCGGCCTGGGGCGGCGCATGCCGTGGACCATGGCGGCCATGGTGATCGGCGGGCTGAGCCTGGTGGGGGTGCCCGGCACCGTCGGTTTTGTCAGCAAGTGGTATCTGGTGAGCGCGCTGCTGGAGCGGGGCTGGTGGCCGGTTGCAATGGTGGTGCTGGTCGGGTCACTGCTGGCGCTGACCTACCTTTGGAAAGTGGTGGAGGTGGCCTACTTTTCCTCCAGTGAGGCGCCGCGCTGCGAAGCGCCCCTGGCGTTGTTGCTCCCCACCTGGCTGCTGGTCATCGCCAATCTCTACCTGGGGATCGACACCCGTTGGACCCTGGCCGCGGCGCAAGGGGCGGTGAACGCGCTGCTGGGGGGAGCACCATGATTGAAGTGCTGCTTCTGCCCTGGTTGATTGCCCTTGGTGTGTGGTACTGCGGACGCCACCCCAACCTGCGGGAGGCGATCTCCCTGCTGGGTGGCCTGACGCTCTTTGTGCAGGTGTATCAGCTGTATCAGGGGCCCGCCCAAACCCTGATCCTGCCATCGCCGTTTCCCGGCCTTACCCTCGGCTTTTCAGTGGAACCCCTGGGCCTGCTCTTTGCCCTGGTGGCCAGCGCGCTCTGGCCGGTTACTGCCCTCTACGCGGTGGGGTACATGCGCAGCCACGGCGAGGCGAACCAAACCCGGTTCTTTGCCTGTTTCGCGCTGGCCATGGGGGCGGTGATGGGGATCGCCTTTGCCCGGGATCTGCTGACGCTGTTCTTCTTCTACGAGATGCTTACCCTGTCGACCTATCCGTTGGTCACCCACGCGGGCACCGACGCCGCCCGACAGGGTGGGCGGGTCTACCTGGGGCTTTTGCTGTTCACCTCCATCGCGTTTCTGCTGCTGGCGATGATCGGTATCCAGCGGGAGGCGGGCACTCTGGTGTTTACCCCTGGTGGGGTGTTTACCCGGCCTGTCAGCGCCTGGCTGCTCAGTCTGTTGTTCCTGCTGTTCGTCATGGGGGTGGGCAAAGCGGCAATGGTGCCGTTCCATCGCTGGTTGCCTGCCGCCATGGTGGCACCCACGCCGGTCAGTGCACTGCTTCATGCGGTGGCCGTGGTGAAAGCCGGGGTGTTCACCATCCTCAAAGGGGTGGTGTACCTGTTCGGGCTGGACACCGTGGCGGCCCTGCCGGTGACCCCCTTCCTGCTGGCGCTGGCGGCCTTCTCCATCGTCTGGGCGTCGCTGGTGGCGATGCGTCAGGACAATCTGAAGAAGCGGCTGGCGTACTCCACCGTCAGCCAGTTGGGCTACATCACCGCCGCCGCGTTGCTGGCCACGCCGCTGGGGATCATGGCGGGGGGGATGCAGATCGCCGCCCATGCCCTGGGCAAAATCACCCTGTTTTTCTGTGCCGGCGCGATTCTGGTGGCCACCCACAAAACCAACGTCAGCCAACTGGATGGCATAGGCCGACGAATGCCCTGGACCATGGCGGCGTTCTTCCTGGCCAGCCTGAGCATCATCGGCTTACCGCCCACCGGTGGCGCCTGGAGCAAGTGGCTGTTGTTGAGCGCCAGCCTGGATGGTGCCCACTGGGGGCTGGTGGCGGTTCTGGCCCTGAGTACCGTGCTGAACGTGGCGTATTTGCTGCCCATTCCGGTGCGGGCGTTTTTGCGCCAGGGTGAGGAGGACGCCTCGCCCGTCAGTGAGGCGCCCTGGCCGGTGTTGGTGGCGCTGCTGTTGACGGCGTCGGCCACCCTGGTGCTGTTCTGGGCGCCAGAGAGCCTGGCGGAACTGGGACGAATGGCAGGAGGAGGGGAGTGATGTCGCATTGGGGCTTTACCCTGTTCTACCTGATCTGTGCGCTTCTGGCGCTGGCGGACCTGCTGGTGCATCGGCATGTGGTGCACCCCTGGGAAGCGCTGCCGGGGTTTTATCCCCTGTACGGCTTTATCGGGTGCGTGGTGCTGGTGCTGGTGGCCAAGTGGCTGCGTAAGGTGCTGATGCGGGACGAACACTACTACGACCGCCTGGAACAGCGGGAGACGCGCGATGACTGATCTGCCGCCCTTCCTGCTGTTTTTTGCCGGTGCGCTGCTGGTGGCCATCGCCCGCCCCGGCGTGGGCCGCTGGATAGCCCTGCTGACGCCGCTGCTCAGCCTGTGGCTGGTGTGGTTCCAGCCGCTGGGCAGCCACGCCTCCCTGACGTTGATGGGGCAGACTCTGGAGTTTTACCGCCTTGACGGCCTGAGTCGGGTGTTTGTATTGATTTTCCATCTGGCGGCGTTTCTCGCGCTGCTCTTTGCCTTCCATCTGAAATCCTCTCTGGAGTGGGTAACCGGCCTGTTGTACTCCGGTTCGGGGATTGGCGCGGTACTGGCGGGGGATCTGCTGACCCTGTTCCTGTTCTGGGAGGCGATGGCGCTCAGTTCGGTCTGGTTGGTGTGGGCGAGGCGCACCGAGCGGGCCTATACCGCCGGATTGCGGTACCTCATCGTACAGGTGGTCTCCGGCCTGCTGCTGCTGGTTGGGGGACTGCTGCACCTCAAGAGCGTCGGCAGTTTGCACTTTGACGCCATGACCCTGTCCGGACTGTCCGGTTGGCTGCTGTTCCTGGCGTTTGGCATCAAGTGCGTGTTCCCGTTGCTGCACAGCTGGCTGGTGGACGCCTATCCGGAAGCGACGCCAACGGGGACGGTGTTCCTCAGCGCCTTTACCACCAAGGTGGCGCTCTATTCCCTGGCCCGGGGGTTTCCCGGCACCGAGCTGTTGATTTACATCGGCGCGGCAATGGCCTGTTTCCCCATCTTTTACGCGGTGATTGAAAACGACCTGAGGCGGGTGCTGGCCTACAGCCTGATCAACCAGGTGGGCTTTATGGTGGTGGGCGTCGGCCTGGGCAGCGAGCTGGCGATGAACGGCGCGCTGTCCCACGCGGTCAACGACATCCTGTTTAAGGGGCTGCTGTTTATGTCGATGGGGGCGGTACTGACCATGACGGGGCGGGTCGAGGGCTCCCGGCTGGGCGGGTTGTACAAGTCGATGCCAAAAACCACGGTGCTGTGCATTGTCGGCGCCGCGTCGATCTCGGCGTTTCCCCTGTTCAGTGGCTTTGTCAGTAAGTCGATGGTGATGAGCGCGGCGTTGATTGAGGGGCACCCGGTGGTGTGGCTTCTGCTGCTGTTTGCCTCCGCCGGCGTTTTTCACCATGCGGGCATCAAGATCCCCTATTTTGCCTTCTTCGCCCATGACCGTGGCCTGAAAGCGGCGGACCCGCCGGACAACATGCTGCTGGCGATGTTGTTGGCCGCGCTGGCCTGCATCGGGATTGGGGTGTTCCCGCAGTACCTGTATGCACTGCTGCCCTTTGATACCGGCTACTGGCCCTATGACATGACCCATGTGCTGGCCCAGACGCAGTTGCTGTTCTTCTCGGCGTTGGCTTTTGTCTGGCTGAACCGGAAGGGGCTGTATCCGCCTGAGCTGCCGTCGGTGAACCTGGATGCGGACTGGCTCTATCGGGGGATCGGTTTCAGGGTGGTGAATCGGCTGTGGCAGGGGTTCTGGTCCTGGCAGGCGGCGCTGCAGGCGCATTTACAGCGTTGGGGCAGGGCGCTGGCAGACTACCTGGCCACGCACGTCCCTGAGGGGATTCTGGGGGGCACACCGCTTTCTGGCGCCATGGTGATCTGGGTGGCCGTGATCCTGGCCGGCTATCTGCTGCTGAGTTTCCTGCCGATGCTGAAATGACCTTGAGTGGAATTAGGCTGGACAGAAAAAACCCCGGTGCTTTCGCGACCGGGGTTTGTTTTAGAAATCAGCCGAAGTCAGATTACTTC
>CAZWED010000091.1:0-10948 GCA_964632645.1 uncultured Ferrimonas sp.
CCGGCGGCCCGTGCACCGGGAAGCGGCGCAAGGGCGAGAGTATACACCGCCAGCGGGGCGGGGTTAACCGATTAAACCACCCGCCCAGTAGGCACCGAGATAACCGCAGGAGTAGGCAATCAGCAGGTAGAGGCTCATCCGCAGGTAGCTGATGAAGGTCAGCTCGCGCACTTTGCTCATGGCGATGATGCCCGCCGCCGAGCCGATGATCAGCATGGAGCCGCCCACGCCGGTGGCGTAGGTGAACGCCAGCCACTGGCGTCCGTCCATGGTGATGTCCGCTTTGAGCAGGGCGGCGGTGAGCGGCACGTTGTCCACCATGGCGGAGAGCAGGCCCATCACGTAGTTGGCGGCCATCGGCGAGAGCACCTGGTACAGCTTGGTGAACTGGTTGAGGACACCGATCTCTTTCATGGCGCCGACCAGCAGCAGCACGCCGACGAAGAACAGCAGGGTGTCGTACTCGATCTCCCGGATGTAATCGATGATCTTCTTGTTGACCGCTTTTTTGCGCATCAGGAACTGCGCGCAGAGGAACATGGTGGCCAGGCCAAACAGGAAGGTGAGCAGGGGCGGCACCGAGTACCACACCGACAGCATCAGGGTGGCGGCGATGGTGCCGAGGAAGATCGCGGCGATGGCGATGTCGGTCTTTTCCACCCGGCGGGCGGCCACCGGTTCAAAGCGGACCTCCCCGTTCATGCCGACGGAAAGCATGGCGGCCAGCAGGGCCACGCTGGCGGCGGAGGGCAGGATCAGCAGCAGCAGGTTGTCGATGGTGACCTTGTCGGCCAGGAAGATCATCAGGGTGGTGACGTCGCCGGTGATCAACGAGACCCCGCCGGAGTTGACGCTGAAGATGATCAGGGTGGCAAAGCGCAGCAGCTTGCGGCTGTCCAGGCCCAGTGACATCACCACGGCGAGGGAGATCAGGGTGGCGGTGATGTTGTCGGAGATGGAGGAGAACACAAAGGCGAAGCCCCCCACCATAAAGAGCAGCTTTCGCTCGGAGATGCGCTCTGGCAGCAGCCGTCGCACCAGATTCTGAATGAATCCCTTGGAGTTCAGGTAGGCCACAAAGGTCATGGCGGCCATCAGGAACAGCCACAGGGTGGCGATCTCCAGGATGTTATGGTCCAGCTTGTGCTGAAGGGTCTCAGCGTCGTAGCCGTTGAGCGGCGCAATGTAGGCGATGATCCAGCACAGGGTGCCGAAGAAGAGGGTGGTCTTGGCTTTGTTCACGTGAATGACGTCTTCGATGACGATGAGGACAAAAGCCAGAACAATGAGGGCGAGAATCAGGCCGCTTACCATAGCAAACACCATTGGGGTGACTGGGCGAAAAGCGCACGCAGTTTACCACCAAGATCACAATGCTCGAAGCGGTGTGACCCAGCTCACAACTCTGAATTTGCCATGCAATCCAGTGAATTGAACTGCCCTCATAAGCCCCCGCCTACGCAGGGAAGCGGCGGCGGGGGCGGCATTGGTGGCTTGCTCTGTCACTCAGCGTGCGGCGGACTCCAGCTTGAAGCGGGCGACCAGCGCATCCAGGTGCTGGTGGGTGGCCGTCAGTCCGTGCAGGGCTTCGGTGGTTTGCTGCGATACCCCTTTTAGCCCCTTGGCGGTGCCTTCAATCTCGCCGATGGCGTTGGCGATGTCGCGGCTGACCGCGCTCTGCTCTTCTGCGGCGGTGGCGATTTGGGCGGTCAGCTTGTCGATCTCCTGGATCGCCCGGCTGAGGTGTTGCAGATCAGTGCTGACCCGCTCGGTGTTGGCCACCACCGCATCACAGCGCTCGGCGGTGGTGCTGATCGCCTGTTCGGTGTGGCTCACGTCATGACCGACGTCGGCCAGCAGGGTGCCGATTTCGCTGGTGCACTCCTGGGTGCGATTGGCCAGTGCCCGCACTTCGTCGGCCACCACCGCAAATCCGCGGCCCTGCTCTCCGGCGCGGGCGGCCTCAATGGCGGCGTTCAGGGCCAGCAGGTTGGTCTGTTCGGCGATGCCACCGATGACGGTCAGCACCCGGCTGATCTGCTCGGTGCTGTTGGTGGTCTTGGCCACCCAGGCTTTGGCTTCCTCCAGCTGCTGAACCAGCGCCCGCACGCTCTCTGTCGACTCCCCTACGGTGGTCATGGCATGTCGGGCCTGCTCGGCCCCCTGCCGGGTGTGCTCACTGGTTCTGGCCGAGCGCGTGGCCACATCCGAGGCGCATACGTCCATCTGCTCCGTCGCCGTCACCACACCGGCGGTGCGATCGGCATGGTGCTCCAGAGCGGTCCGGTTCTGCTCATTGTGGTGGCGAAGCCCGGAGATGCCAGCGTCCAGCTCGAGGTTAGCGGTTTGGATCTCCAGCAGCATGGATTGCAGCTCACCGACAAAGCGGTTGATGGCTTGCTGGATCTGGCCGATCTCGTCGTCGCTGGTGACGTCGAGCCGGGCGGTCAGATCCGCCTCGCCGCTGGAGAGGTTCTCGATCCGCTGGCGGAGCTGGTTCAGGGCTTTGGCGAGGATGGAGATAAGGAACAGGGAGACACAGAGAATGGCCAGGGTCAGGGCGAGTGTCACGCCGACGCCCAGCGCCGCTTTCTCGTCAAAGATGCCCTCGATCTCCTGATCCAGAGTGCCGGTGATCGTCTCAATGTCGCTGCGGTAAACCCCGGTGCCGATGATCCAGCCCCAGTCCGGCATCACTCGTCGGGCATAGCTCAGTTTATCCTCCACCTGGCCGCTTTGCGGGTTGGTAAAGGTGGTGTCGACAAAGGCCTCCTCCCTGCCCTCAATGGCTTTGGCGATCTTGAGCGTGGCGGGCACCTGCTGACCGACAAGCCCGGCATTAGGGTGGGCCAGAATGGTGCCCTTGGCGTCCTGTATCCAGAAGTAGCCGGCCTCGCCGTAGCGCGCCCGGCTGACGGTCTCCAGCGCTTCCCGGATCCGATCCGCCCTTAAGGAGCTGAGGTATTCGCCACTGGCGATGACCAGGTTCAGCGGTTCAAACAGGAAGGAGGCCGACACCTTCTCCTCCACCTCGCCGGTTTCCGGGTTGGTGAAGTAGTAGCGGGTGAACGCGATCGCCTGCTCCCGCGCCCCGTCGACGATCGCCTGAACGTAGTAGTTGCCCCGTTCGTCCCGGGTCATCTTATCGTTGCCCATGGCGGTGGCGCCGTTGCCGACCGCCTCGTTGGCGTACGTTGTGGCGTTGTAGGCAAACAGGTAGCGGCCGTGCTCGGTGCGGTACTCATTCAGGAAGGTGTAAATGAGTTCGGCGGGGGCGTCGCTGAGGGTGTTGTCGTAGAGGCGGGTGAGGGTGCCGCGGATGGCGGTCATAAACGCCACCAGATCTGCCTGAATGGCCGACTCCTGGCTGCGCTGGTAGTTGTCGCTGATCGCCAGGGTTATGTTGTCCACCTGGCCAATGACTTGCGCCTTGAGCAGGGTGGTGATCTCCTGCTCAAGCTGCGCCTGCTGCTCAGTCAGAACGGTCGATTTGAGACTGAGAACCTGGCCAATGTTGTAGGCGGCAAAGATGGCGTTAACGCCAAGCACCAGGATCATCAGTTTCTGCTTAATGCTGAGCGTTAGTCTCATGCCCAATCCCTTCAGCGATGGATGTGCTCCATATATTAGGGAGGCGTGATTTACCAGTGTGGGATCGCTGTCACCTTGTTGTATCTCTATTGTTATCTCTTTGGTTTTTGAGAGCTGCCTCGCTGAACCGGGAGACGGGAAGGCCTCCCGGTTCAGGGGTGGGCATCAGCGGTATTGCAGTTCCGGGCGGCTGTGTTGCCAGGTGCCGCGGATGGGGTAGTGGTTGCCCGGGTCGCGGATCCAGCGCAGGCCGTTGACCAGTGCCTGCAGGTCGGGGCGGACAAAGGGGTTGTTGGAGATGTCCGCCACATGCAGGTTGCCCGCTTCGTTCACCACGAACAGACCCGGCTCGGCAAACAGGTGGTCGGTTTCCTGCTCAGAGCGGGGGATGGAGAGGTAGACACCGAGCGCCTCCATCTGGGTCTGGGTCAGGCCGTAGGCCAGTGGGAAATTGACGTCCAGGCGGTCCCGGTGCTCGGCAAGCTGGGCCTGAGAGTCTGCGGAAACGGCGATGATGTCGACGCCGGTCTCCAGCAGCGCTTCACGGAAGCTTTCGAGCTGATTCAGGTACTTGGTGCACAGCGGGCAGTGGCGGCCTCGATAGACCACCACCATCTGCCAGTCGGCACCGCTTGCGGCGTCGGGCTGCCCCAATCGGACGCTGTCGCCCTCGAAGGTGGTGACGTGCAGTTCCGGAAAGCGGTCGCCGGCGGCGAGTTTGTGCGGGCTCATCACGGACTCCTTACAGGTGGGCTTCCAGATGCTGCTGGAAGCGAATGAGATCGTTCCCGGTATCGGGGTTTTTCATCACATCAAAACTAGCAAACGTGGGCAGGGCGGACATGCCAAAGAACCGGAAGTTCATGTGCATGGGGAACATCAGGTCATCCACGCTGCGGCCTTCGAACAGGTACTGCTCCGGGTCATCAAACGCCGCTTTGGGGGCGTTGAAGGTCAGCGACAGCAGGTAGCGGGTGTCGGTGAGTTTGCCGCCGCTGCCATACGGCTTTCCGGCGTCGGCGCGGCTGCGTCCGTCGCCATCGCACAGATCGCCCATCATCCCGGCGGTGTACACCTCGTCCATGTACTTTTTGAAGGGCCAGGGCACCCCCATCCAGTTGACCGGGATCTGCAGGATCACCAGATCGGCCCAGCGGTGTTTCTCAATCTCTGTGGCGACGTCGTAGTCCTCGGTCATCCGGGTGTGCTGAACCTGATGGCCCTTGCCGGTGGCCAGTTCCGCCGCCAGGTCGACCATGGCGGCACTCAGTTTCCCTTCGGAGAAGGGGTAGGGGTGATGGGTGTTGATGATAAGTACGTTCATCGAGGCGCTCCCGTTGGCGAACAATGCGGCGCTTGGCCGGTGTAGGCGCATTCTGGTATTCTTAGGTTACTATCGTCAACCAGTATACTTTTGGTAACCTTGTGGCAGAGCGAGGAGGCCGCATCGACCGGCTCCGAGGTTTGGGCGCAAGGTGAAGGGCAGTGAGCGTGATGACTGAATCAGCAGTACGAATTGAAACCAATGAAAAAGGGCAGAAGCGGGCGGTGGCCCCCTGCCTGGAACCCTGCCCGATTGAGCGGGGGATGCGCATCATCGGAGGCAAGTGGAAAGGCTCCATTCTCTGGCACCTGAAAGATGGGCCGGTGCGTTTTAATGATCTGACCCGGATGCTGGGCGGCGCCAGCAAGAAGATGGTGAATCAGAGATTGAAGGAGATGGAGGAGCAGGGGTTGATCCTGCGTGCTGTGCTGAGTGAGCGACCGGTGGCGGTGTCCTATGAGATCACCGAGTTTGGGCGCTCCAGCCTGGCGATTCTTGAGCAACTGAAAGCCTGGGCCATCCAGCACGATATCTGAGTGCGAGGCTGAAGATCCGGTGCGGTGCCGGACGCCCCATAAACAAAAACCCCAGCCAGGTGGCTGGGGTCTCTGTGTTTGGTCGGTGTGAGAGGATTCGAACCTCCGACCCCTTCGTCCCGAACGAAGTGCGCTACCAGGCTGCGCTACACACCGAAAACTGGCTAAAAAAACCTCGCGTTGGCGAGGCTTAAAAATCTGGTCGGTGTGAGAGGATTCGAACCTCCGACCCCTTCGTCCCGAACGAAGTGCGCTACCAGGCTGCGCTACACACCGAGGATTGTCGCATTGCAACGGCGACGTATTCTAGCGATTTTCCCCCGTCGCGCAAGCACTCCTTCTGTCTAATGCGTGCGTTTGCCGTTTTTCTATCCGATGTGTTGGCGATATCACCAGACCAGTGACCTCTATATTCCCTAAAGTTATTAAGGGAAAGGAAAGGCTCTTTGTTGTGGAATATAACCGGCAGGTAGGCTATCTCCGTACCCCGATTCGGAGAGATGAGCGTGTCGTTGCATACCCTGTCACAAATTCGAAGTGAGCCCCGTCATGTCGGGGAAGTGGTCCTGGTTGGGGCCGGTCCGGGTGATCCCGGCTTGCTGACGCTGCACGCTTACCAGGCCCTTCAGCAGGCCGAGGTGGTGCTGCACGATGCGCTGGTCTCGGATCCGATCCTGGCGTTGATCCCCGCCGGTGTTGAGCGCATTGCGGTCGGCAAGCGCTGTGGTGCCCACAGCCTGCCCCAGGAGGCGATCGAGCGGGTGATGGTGGCCAAAGCGGCGGCGGGGGCCCGGGTGGTTCGGCTGAAAGGGGGCGACCCCCTGATGTTTGGCCGGGGCGGAGAGGAGATGCGGGCGCTGAAAAACGCAGGGATCCCGTTTCGGGTGGTGCCGGGAGTCACGGCCGCCAGTGCCTGTTCCGCTTATGGCGCCATGCCCCTGACCCACCGTGGGGTGGCACAGGGCGTGACCTTTGTGACGGGGCACGGCCAGGATGGCCAGCCTATTGAGGATTGGCGCCCCTACGTGATCCCCGGGCACACGCTGGTGATCTACATGGGGCTGAAGCGCGCCGACACCATTCAGGCGGGGTTGCTGGCGGCGGGCATGGACCCGGCGATGCCGGTGGCGATCGTGGGGCAGGCCAGCCAGTCCGGCCAGCGCCGGGTCAACGGGACGCTGGCGACGCTGGCGGCGATCGCCGGCCAGCCGGGGCTGCCCAGTCCGGCGGCGATTCTGGTGGGGGAGACCACGGCGCTGGCGGCCGAACTGGATTGGTTTGACCCGGCCCGTCAGCCTGACGCCAACTCAAAGTCTTTGGTCAGCAGGGTGGAAAGCGCCGCGATGTAATCGCGGTCGCCTTCGTCCAGCACCAGTCTGGCCAGTTCCAGCCCCAGTGGGGTGAAACGGTAGTAGCGCAACCGCAGCCGATTGTGGCGCGGGCGCAGCACCATCGTCTGGTTCTGCAGACGAAGACGCAGCGATTCCCCCTGGCTCAGCTGTCCGGTTTCCAGCTCTGCGGCAAACAGAATCCCCTGTTCCCTCAGGGTGAGGATGGCGCTGTAGGGCAGGCCAAAACGGGACAGGGAGAGGCTGGGCTGGCCCGCGGGCAGCAAGCCGCCATAGGCGGAAGTGCGCCGGTAACCAATCAGGATCTTGCGGTAGGGCTCGCTGTTGAGGGTGGCGGACAGCGCGACGGCGCGGCCAAGCAGCAGGGCGTCTTTCTGGGTCATCTGGCGGAGGGCATCCAGGGCGCGCAGGCTGAATGCGCCGGGCTGGGCCAGTTCGGTGGCCAGGATCCGCCCCCACAGCTCCTGCATCCGCTGTGAATGCACTTTTTCCGCCAGGGTAAGAAACTGGTAGAGCCAATCCGGGTCCGGATCGTGGCCCGCCACCTCATTGTCACTGTGGCTGACAGCGTGGTTGAGGACGGCCTCGACGTTGAGCTGGTATTGCTCCTGCTGACGCTTGATGCGCTGCTCCGCGCGCTGAAGCAGGGACCCCTGTGTGCCGCCTTCATCCAGACTGAGGCCCATCAACCGGGTGAGGGCGACGGCCTGGTGGCGGGTGCTGCGCTGCTTGGGTGGGCTGAAGGCCTCGGTCATGGCCGCTCACTCTCCTTGCTGGGTTGTTGTTCTACCACGCGTTTCAGCCTTTCCAGTCCTGACTGGAACTGCTCGCCAATCATAACATCGGCCATCATCGCCAAATAGGCACCCATCACCGGAGTGTGCATCTGCCCACTCATCTCCCACACCACCAGCGTGGCCGAGCCCTGCTGACGGTAGTGAAATCCGGCCTGATAGCGTTCCGGTCGGCGGCCAAAACGCAGGTCATAACCGATGCCGTGGGCCGGGTCGCTGAGGGTCATCCACAGTTCGCCACCACCACTGGGATCCTGCCAGCTCTGGTGGGCGCCCACGCCGGCGCTGGGTTGGCTGACGGACACGGTGACCTCTTCAGTCTGAAAGGGATTCCACAGCGGCCAGAGGGTCAAATCATTGAGATAGGGGTGAACCTGTGAGGCGGGCGCGTCGATGCGAACGCTGCGACGAACTTCAAACTCATCCGGCAAGACCAGCCCGGCGATCACCACCACCAGGCACACCGCCAACAGGATTTTCAATGCGTTTTTCATGGTTCCCCTCCAACGGCGTTCCCTCTTGCACAGTTTAGGTGGGGTTGGGGGGCGCGCGGCGACGAAGTCGGGCGGGGGCCCACCGAACCGGCGTGTCGGCGTCCGGGTGGTCGGGTATGTTGCGGCACAGCAGCAGGGAGAGCAGGGCGAAACCGGTGCCGATCAGAAACACCGCGGCGGGCTGGGTGAGCCAGAGCAGGCCAAGCAGCGCCGGGATCACCACCGCGGCGATGTGGTTGATGGTGAAACTGACCGACGCGGTGGCGGCCAGGTCCTTGGGATCGGCGATCTTCTGCAGGTAACTCTTGATGGCAATGGCCAGGGCAAACAGCAGGTGGTCTATCACATAAAGCGCCCCGGCGAACGTGGCGTTCTCCACGAAGGCGTAGCTGGTGAACACCAGAACCAGCCCGAGGTACTCGACCGTCAGGGCGCGCCGCTCCCCCACCCGCTGCACAAACCGGCCGATGGCGGGCGCAAACAGCAGGTTGAACAAGTAGTTGATCAGGAACAGCCCGGTGATGGCGCTGACCGTGTAGCCAAACTTCTCCACCATCATAAAGCCCGCAAACACCATGAAAATCTGGCGACGGGCCCCGGACAGGAAGGTCAGTCCGTAGTAGAGCCAGTAACTGCGCCGCAGCAGAAGGCGCTTGTGCTGGGGATGGGGGTTATCAAAACGGGGAAAGCGCCAGACCAGGTAGGCCAGCATCACCAGCCCCGACAGGCCCGCCACCAGGTACATCTCGCGATACTCCCAGCCCAGCCCGGCCATCAGCAGCCAGATGGCGCCGTAGGCCAGCAGGGCCCCGGCGGCCTTAACGGAAAGGGCGCGACCCATAAATTCGGCGGTTTGGGTTTTGGGCAACCACTGCAGGGTGAGGGACTGATTGACGGTTTCGTAGTAGTGAAAGCCGATCGACATCAATACCGTGGTGGCGTACAGCCCCAGCACCGACGGAAAGTAGCCGGTGAGCGCCACGCCCACGCAAAGCAACGCCATGGAAACCAGCGCCAGGGTCTGCTCCCGCAACACCAGCAGCACGAAAATGGCGGTAAAAGCGAGGAAGCCGGGCACCTCCCTGAGCGACTGCAGTACGCCGATCTGGGCGCCGTTAAACTGGGCGACCTCCACCACAAAGTTGTTCAACAGGGTCTGCCAGGTGGCAAACACCATCGACATGATGAAGGTGAGTCCCAGCAGCAGGCGGGCTTTCGGATCGGTCACTGACACGGCGGGCATCCTTGCGTGGAGGTGATGGGCCACTCTACCCGATGCCCGGGGGATCCGCCATGGCGAGCGGGCAGGGCAGAGGGGGATGACCCCCTGGTGACAGACCGGTGAAAGTGCGGCGGATGGACTAGGGTTAGGTTATGGACCTGCGCGCACCGATTCTTGCTTTGCTCCTGGCGGGCTGTGCTTCTGGCGACCCTCATCCGGATGCGCCGCCCGGGGACCTGTTCGCGGACCGGCATTTCGCCGCCCCGTCCGCCGTCCCTGCCGTGGACGACATTTTTGCCCTCAGCCCTGAGATGGTCAGCACCGTCGACGCCCTGAAACAGCAACCTGACCCCAAACGGGCGCTGATGGCGCTGATCCGTGAGGACGGCGGCATCCGCTACGACAACCGCCTGACCCACAATGCGGCGGACACCTTTGCCCGACGTGCGGGCAACTGCATGTCGCTGGTGGTGATGACCGCCGCCCTGGCGGACGCCCTGCAGATGCCGGTGCGCTTCCAGCTGGTGAAGGCGCCGCCGGTGTGGGATCGGCAGGGCGGGCTGTACCTGATCAACGGGCACGTCAATCTGAGGCTGTCCGCCCCCTACCGACCCAACGAAATCCGCGTCAATGACGGGGGCGTTACCGTCGATTTCCTGCCGGGCAACCAACTGCGCGGGTACGACGTGGTGACTCTGAGCCGGCAGGAACTGGTGGCCCGCTACTACAACAACCTGGCGGCCGAGGCGATGGTCGAGGGTGAGCAGGACAAGGCCTATCACCTGCTGAAAGCGGCGCTGCATCAGGAGGCAAGTTACGGTGACGCCTGGAACACCCTCGGCGTGCTGTACCGCAAAGCGGGGCTGGAAGCGAAGGCGGAAGCGGTGTACCGCCACGCCGTCACGCTGCCGGACAGTGAGCTGGACGCGCTGCACAACCTGGCGATCCTGCTGGCGTCCCAGGACCGGCTGCTGGAGTGGCAGGCGATTCACGCCAGGCTGGAGCTGAAGCGGATCCGCAATCCCTACTACCACTTCGATATGGGCGAGATCGCCTACCAGGCCGGCGAGTACGACAAGGCGGTGCGGTTCTATCGCAAGGCGGTTGATCTGGCGGACTACCGCCACGAATTCCACTTCGGCCTCTCCCGGGCCTACTACCAGCTGGGCGACTTTGCCCTGAGTGCCCGCCATCTGCATCGGGCGGAAGACCTGGCCCCCCGGGATGAACAGGCCCGCTACCAGATGAAACTGCTGGCCCTTCAGGGGGGACGGCATTAAGCGCGGCCGGCTAATCCGAGTGCGACCCTCAGCTATTCCCGTCTCCAGCCTATCTTTGTTAAACTCGCCGCAAATTTTGAGGAGACGTTTTCTATGCCGATTTATTGCGTGGGTCACAAGATCCCGGATTCCGATTCCATCTGCGGTGCCATTGCACTGGCTTACCTGAAAAACCAGATTGGTGAAGAGGCGATCGCTGCCCGTCTGGGTGAGCTGTCTCCGGAAACCGCGTTTATCCTGGACAAGTTTGGTTTTGAGGCCCCTGAGCTGAAGCTGAGCTATGCCGGCGAGCAGGTTTACATCGTGGATCACTCCGAAGTGACCCAGGCGCCGGACGACATCGCGCACGCCACCATCG
>CAZWED010000092.1:0-10823 GCA_964632645.1 uncultured Ferrimonas sp.
GTGGCCAGTTCCAGTGAGGCGTTGCCGTGCTCGCCCATCTCGGTGTGGGCGATGTTGGTGGCGCTGACGCTGTGGCAGGTCTCGCAGCTGACACCACGCTGTGCCACGCCCTGAGTGGTGAAGCCACCGAACTTGCCGGTGCTGGCGTCGTAGTGGATGGTTTCGCTGACGGTACCGATGGCGGTGTGGCAGCCCTTACACAGGTTGTGGGTGGCGCCGTTGGTCTCTTTGGTGCCCAGTGCCGCTTCCGCCTGGTACACCGGGTCGATAAAGGCGATGGAGTGCATGGAGCCCTGCCAACCGGCGTACTGGCGCGGGTGACAGCGTTGACAGCCTTCCGGTGAACTGAAGTGTTTCAGCTCCGCTTCGGCGCCGTCTTTTACCGTCAGGTAGGAGGGGGCAAAGGGTTGAGTGGTACTGGCGGCCGCGGGCAGCGCGGCGCACAGCAGCAGGGTCAGCAAGGTGGGACGATTCATCATCATTCTCAGGGTTTTGGCGCGTTTTGGCGCAGATTCGTGAGTCAGGACTTAAACCGGTATGCCTTTTAAATAAAGTCCTTCATTTTTAGTTGCTTACCGGAATTGGCATTTTACTTTCTATTGGCGTTTGGGGCTGATGGCGGCCGCACAGTCTGAATCATTCAGGCTTCTGCTGGCATTAGTGAAATTCATCATCAGTTGCGCAACTGTCGCTGTCACGTTGCGGTTTTATTGGGCAAAGTGAGCGCCCTCAAAATTTCCCTTGGAGAGGCTGTCGGTGTACGAGGCACAGATCATTACAACGTTGTGGGTGGTGGGGATCGTGGCGGAAGCCATGACCGGTGCCCTGGCGGCTGGCCGACGCCAGATGGATCTGTTTGGCGTGGTGATGGTGGGGTGCGCCACCGCCATCGGTGGCGGCACCGTGCGCGATCTGCTGATTGGCAACTATCCGCTGGTCTGGGTGGAGAACGTCGAGTACCTGGTGGCCATTGCCGGTGCGGCACTGCTGACCGTGGCCATTGCTCCGGTGATGCGTTACCTCTCCCGTTTGTTCCTGGCCATTGATGCCCTTGGTTTGGCGGTGTTCTCCGTGATTGGCGCCCAGAAGACCCTGGCGTTGGGCCTGGACCCGCTGGTGGCCATCGTCATGGGCGTGGTGACCGGCGTGTTCGGCGGCATCATCCGCGACATCTTCTGTCAGGAGATCCCGCTGGTGTTTCGCAAGGAGCTGTACGCCATCATCTCGCTGATCACGGCCGGCCTGTACGTCGTACTGGATCACTACAAGGTGGACACCGGCGTGTCGCTGTTGGTATGTCTTGCCCTGGGCTTCTGTTTCCGGATGCTGGCGATCCGTCGCCACTGGACCATGCCGACGTTCAACTACCAGGAGCCGGTGCACTGAGAACCGGGGCCGGCCATCGCAGGGAAGCCGATTCTTTCCAATCGAGGTAAAGCATGACCGACCGTGTCACTCCCTCTGCGTCAGGCCGCCCACTCTGGCAGGTGGTCCTGGGGCTGGCGCTCTACTTTACGCTGGCCCTCAATCTGGCCCTGGCCCTGAAACTGGGCACCATCCTGAGCCAGTTGCCCACCGTGTCGCCGGGCTTTGTCCTTTCCCTGCCGTTCTTCTTTGTGGCGGCCTTTAACCTGATTTTCCACCTGCTGGCCTGGCCCTATCTGACCAAGCCGCTGTTCTCCCTGTTGCTGGTGGTCTCCAGTGTTCTCAGTTACGCCATGGTGCAGTACGGCATCCTGGCGGACACCGAAGTGATCGCCAGCGCCGTCGAAACCAACGCCCATGAACTGGCCTCCTATTTCAGCCCGGTACTGCTGTTGTGGGTGGGATTGCTCGGGGTGTTGCCCGCCTTGTGGCTCTGGCGCACCCGGGTGAGCTACGGCCGCAGCGTGCCCGCCATGCTGGGAGGCAAGCTGGTGTCCATGGTGGTGTCGTTGGGGGTGATCGGCCTGATCGCCGCGCTCTACTACGTGGATTACGCTTCGGTGGGGCGCAACAACAGCTACCTGCGCAAGATGATCATCCCCACCCATTTCGTCTACAGCGTGGGGAAATTCGTCCGGCATAACTACCTTGAGACGCCGAAACCTTACGTTGAGCTGGGCCAGGATGCCCACATCCTGAAAGAGCCCGACGACGGCAAGCCCCGTCTTCTGGTGCTGGTGATAGGGGAAACTGCCCGGGCCGCCAACCAGCAGCTCAATGGCTACCCGCGGGAAACCAACCCCTACACCTCTGCGCTTGATGGGCTGGTCTATTTCCCGGATGTGGCCACCTGTGGCACCGCCACCGCGGTATCAGTGCCCTGCCTGTTCTCTGACTTTGACCGGGGCCACTTTGATCGGGCGGCGGCAACCAATCAGGACAACCTGATGGACATCCTCACCCGGGCAGGCATTGCGACCCTGTGGCGGGACAACGACGGGGGCAGCCAGAAGGTGGCCAGTCACATCGCTTACGAAGCGGTGCCTGCCGACAGTGACCCCACCCTGTGCGACGGCAAAACCTGTTTTGATGAAGTGTTGCTGAAGGGGCTGGCGGAGCGGGTGAACGCCATGAGCGGCGACCGGGTGGTGGTGCTGCACCTGATTGGCAGCCACGGGCCCACCTACTTTAAGCGTTACCCCAAAGCGTTTGCCCACTTTCAGCCGGCCTGTGAACGGGCCGACATTGAGAACTGCACCGAGCAGGAGCTGGTGAACGTCTACGACAACACGCTGCGCTACACCGACTGGGTGTTGAGCCAGGTGGTGGCCTATCTGAAGGCACATCAGGCTGAGTATCACAGCGCCATGCTTTACCTCTCCGACCACGGCGAATCACTGGGCGAAGATGGGCTGTACCTGCATGGCATGCCCTATGCGCTGGCCCCGCTGGAGCAGCGCCGGGTACCGATGATGATGTGGCTCTCGCCGGATTTTCGCGAGGATGAGGGGGTGGCGCTGCAGTGCGTTGAGCAGCAGGCGCGGCAGGGAGGGTGGTCCCAGGACAACTTCTTCCACACGGTGCTGGGTTTGATGGAGGTGGGCTCCGGGGTGTACCAGTCTCCCATGGACATCCTCAGTGCCTGTCGCGGCTGAGCCCGCGAGGCCACAGAAAACCAAAAACGGCGCCGAGGGGGCGCCGTTTTCAGGTGGGCTTTATGGCCTTACGGGGCGTCTTGCGAGCCCACCTCAGGGTTGATCACCTTCTCACGGCGATAGCCGTTTTGGTAAAACACCACCGGTTTGGGCTTCTGCCCGCGGATCAGCATCACCACCGCCCCGATCAACATCAAACCAAACTGCAGCAACAGCAGCAGGAAGGCGATGGGCAAAATCAGGACAACCGCCAGTACCAGCATCAGCCCACCCAGCAGTGAGCGTCCCAGGCTGGGATTCTGGCCCCGGGCCAGGGCGCTGAGCTGGTGCCAGGAATGCAAAAATCGGCTGTTCACTATGCCCTCCAATTTGGGGTCGAGTTCAATTAATCACCAGTTTGCCACAGTTCGGCTGAATTGGCGCTGATCAAAGTGTGATCCTTTGTTCATCCTAAGACCCGGTTTTTTCGCCCCAAGTTCCCACGGCTCTGGACTATGCTTTGGCCAGGGCTGGTTGCCCGGGGCATCCCATGGAACTGTTTTTTATCCTGTTAATCCTGCTGGTCACCACCCGCACTTTTGGCGAGGTGGCGGAGCGCCTTGGCCAGCCGGGACTGATGGGCGAACTGGTGGCCGGGATTGCGCTGGGCACCTTTGCCGCCCACTACCAGGATGCCATCCCGCCCATTTCGGGCCTGAAAACCAGCCCGGTGTTCGGCACCATCACCGATCTGGGCATGTTTTTTATCATGCTGTTTGCCGGCGTCGAGCTGCAGCCCAGCCGTCTGATTGAGTACTCCAAGGGGGCCCTGGCGGTGGCGGTGTGTGGCATGGTGCTGCCGATGGGGCTGGGGATTGGGCTGGGCTACCTGTTTCTGCCGCAAAGCGATGCGCTGCTGGCGCAATCGGTGTTCCTGGGGACGGCGCTGGCGATCACCGCCGTGCCGGCCACGGTCCGCATCCTGATGGATCTGGGGCAACTGGAATCCCCCTCCGGGCAGATCATCATCTCGGCCGCGGTGTTTGATGACGTGCTCAGCCTTATTCTGCTGGCCTGGCTGACGGCCCTGATCGGGGGCGAACCCACCAGTGGCACCATGGTGGCGATGCTGCTGCTCAAAGTGGCGCTGTTCTTCCTGATCACCGTCGTGATCGGCGTGTTCCTCTACCCTCTGGGGGGACGCTTTATCGGTTTGATTAAGCAAAAGGAATTCGAATTCAGTGCCTTGCTGGTTGGGGCGCTGGCGTTCTCCGTGTTGGCCGAACTGTTGGAACTGCACTTTATCGTCGGCGCCTTTATGGCGGGCCTGTTCTTTGGCCGCAACACCATCGATGAGGAGGCGTACCGGGCGGTGCGGGCCAAGACCTCCGCCATGACCTTCGGCTTCCTTGCCCCCATCTTCTTTGCCTCTGTCGGGCTGCATCTCGAATTTGGTGCGCTGACCGAAGTGCCGCTGTTTGTTGCGGTGCTGCTGGTGACCGCCTTTGCCGGAAAGTTTGTCGGCTCCGGTCTGGCGGCAAAAGCGATGGGATTTTCCTGGCAGGAATCCGCTGCCGTGGGCGCGGGCATGAGTGCCCGGGGCGCGGTGGAGCTGGTGATCGCTGACATTGCCCTGAAGGCCGGGCTGTTCAATAACGGCGATCATCCGGTGGTCTCCCACATCTTCTCGGCGGTGGTCATCATGGCGGTGGTCACCACCCTGCTGACCCCCATGATGCTCCGGCGGATCTATGGCCCCCCACCGCCGGACCGTCCTCCGACGGAGTATCCGGAGTGAATCAGGCCAGCTTGCTGCGAAAGGCGAAGTAGACCGCCCCCACCAGGCAAAGTCCGGACCACAGATAATCCAGTTTCAGTGGCTCTCTCAGGTAAAACACCGAGAAGGGCACGAACACCATCAGGGTGATCACCTCCTGCAGAATTTTCAACTGGCCCACGTTCAGCGCGGTGTAACCGATGCGGTTGGCGGGCACCTGCAACAGATATTCAAACAGGGCGATGCCCCAGCTGATCAAGGCCGCGATCACCCAGGGTTTGTTGTTCAGCTCCTTCAGATGGGCGTACCAGGCGAAGGTCATAAAGACGTTGCTGCATATCAGCAGGCCGATGGTGATTGGGATGGGATTCATAGGGCTCCGGGAAAAACAACCGCGCCGCGCGCGGTGGCGGATGATAGCGAACCGTCCGGCGGACGCCAGCGTCCCTGCGCCGATCTGTCGACCGCGTCAATCCCCCGTTGGCAACTTGTCTGCACAGTGGCGTCCTGATCCCTTGCCGCCTCGCTTTCCAGCAATCCCGACGCCAGCCTTGGCGGTGGTCGCCAACCTGTTACCCTCGATGAAACGGTATGGAAACCCCGGGAGTCGATAGCGATGAACAGTAAGGTGGCGGCGTTTGACCGCTGGATCCGCACGGATTTTGTGACCCTCAATAACGAACTGGAAGCCCGGTATTTCGAGCAGGATGATCGGGCCAACGTGGCGGGAGTGGGCGAAGAGACCAAACGCCAACTCGAAGCGCAGGGGCGGGAGCACATCATCGAACTGCTGGCGCAGGGCAACACCGACGAAGGGTTTGACCAGGCCTTTGACCTGCTCGGCAACGTGGGCCTGTACATGGCGGCATGCCGTCGTCACGGCCTGACCGATCCGGACCGTGACCGCACCTCGCCCCAGGAGGAAGCCTCCGCCCTGGCGATGCACATCGCCGCTTCCATCGGCGTGGTGCCCCGGTTCGCCACCGCACACCTCTGCACCCACAACCGGGCCATCGACGGGCTGTATAAGCGCTTTACCGATCTCGACGACGAGCGTTGCTTCGTGGATTACAACAGCAAGGGGATCCTCGCGTTTAAACGGGCTGCCGACGCACTGATGCGGGTGCTGCCGCTGGGCGTTTCCCACCCCATTGCGCTGGACCTGTTTCACGCCTGCGCTCACGCCCTTGAAGAAGTTCGGGACTCCAACCGCATCCTGTTTGAAACCCTCGACCCCGACCGCTTCTTCTACTGCGTCCGCCCCTACTACAAGCCTCATCATGTGGGCAGCCAGGTCTATCGCGGCGCCAATGCCGGAGACTTTGCCGGCATCAACGTGATCGACATGCTGCTGGGGCTGTGTCAGGCCAATGAGCCCTCCTATGGCCGGATGTTGGTGGAGAAGTTTCTCTACATGATGCCGGAGGATCAGGCGATCCTGCGGGACTGCATGCGACGCCGCAGCCTGATGGATGAGTTCCTTACCATCGCGCCGGAGCACCATGGCAGCAGCTGGTATCAGGAGCACCTGAGCGCCTTCCTGCGACTGTGCGAACTGCATGGTGAAATCGCCACCCAACACCACGAGCAGTTGGTGCACACTTACATTGTGAACCCCGCCAAAGCGATGGATCAGAAGCACATGGGGCAACTGACGGCGAGTGGCCCGGCCCTGCAGGGGCTGCTTAAGGCATTGACGGATCTGCGCGACCGCCGGGCCGGGGCGCATCGGGAAGACATCCTGACGCGTCACCGTGAACTGTCGATGCTGCGTGCGACCCTGGGGCAGAACCATGACTGAACGCCGCCCGCTGAGCGCCAACGACTTTCATCTGGCAACAGGCACCTATCTGCTGAACCATTCCGTCGGTCGTCCGCTGAAGTCCGCCGAAGCCGCCTTTCATGATGCCTACTTTGCTCCCTGGGCCGAGGAGGATGAGGGGATCTGGCCTCGCTGGCTGGGTGCCATCGACCAGTTTCGTCAGGCACTTGGCCGACTGTTCAATGCCCCTGCCGAGCGCTTCTGCCCGCAAAGCAACCTCTCCAGCGGACTCACCAAGCTGGTGATGGCGCTGCCTCAGCTTCAGGCAGGGCAGGTGTTGATGAGCGAACAGGACTTTCCCACCATCGGCTATGTGCTCGCCAAGGCACTGCCCCGGGGGCGGGCGCAGATCCGCTTTATTCCGGCTGAGCTGGATGTGTCCGATCCCAATGTCTGGGCCGATCATATGGGGCCGGATACCGCCATGGTGTTTCTCAGCCACGCCTACTCCAACACCGGCGTGCAGGCCCCATTGACGGAGGTGGTTGCGCTGGCGAGACACCGAGGGGTGCTCAGCGTGGTGGATGTGGCGCAGTCGGCAGGGGTGTTGCCGCTTGATCTGGGCACTCTGGCGCCGGATTTCGTGCTGGGTTCTACAGTGAAATGGCTCTGCGGTGGCCCGGGTGCCGGTTACCTTTATATCGACCCGGAACGACTGTCCCAGTGTCAGCCCAAAGATGTCGGCTGGTTCTCCCACGCCAACCCCTTTGCCATGGACATCCACGATTTCCAGTATCACGGCGGCGCGGAGCGCTTTTGGGGCGGCACGCCGTCGGTGGCTCCCTACGCCATCGCCAGCCACAGCGTGAACAAGCTGGTCAGCCACGGTATCGGGGCAATTCGGGCGCATAACCTGGCCTTGCAACAACAGATGATTGATGCGCTGGCGCACCGGGTGGTTTCCCCCAGAGAGGCCGAACGCCGAAGCGGCACCGTCATCCTCCACCTCGGTGAGCACCAGTCCAGGCTGGCCCCCGCGCTGAAAGCGGCCGGTATCGCCGTAGACGAACGGGCACAGGGGGTGCGGGTGTCGCCACACCTCTACAACAGCACCGATGACATTGCGCGACTGATTGAGGTGGTCAAAGGGCTGTAAGCCATCAGTAGCAAAACGGGTTGAGCCAGTTGGCTCAACCCGTTTTGTTTACTGGCTTATGGAGCGTCGGCGCGTAAGAGAGCTCTGGCAGCCGGATTGGGCCGACGATGATCAGTGTGCGAAGGCGCATGACACCCGTTTGGCGGGGTGTTGATAGATGAGTATCCCGGAAGCGCTGGCAGGGGAGGGCTACGCTTGCTGGCTTCAGACTGGAGGCTCAGAATTTGGGGTGATATGGACGCCACTAAAATCCCCCATTAACGGCTCGCCCGCACGCCCCATCTGCCAAGAGGTCCAGATTTTATGTAACCATCTCTTTTTATTTGATTTCTTAATGCCAGCCGTGGCTCCGATATCCAGAAGGTGACAATCATGATTGGTCCCAAGACCGTATTCGGGCCATGTTTAATGGATTATTAAAATCAATGATTTAAGCCAAATTCCAGGTTGTGGTTTTAACGGAGGCCGGATTTACGTTCTCCGGACTTTAACTGCGACTCGAATTGGCTCACCAGAGCGTCAACTTGATGAAAATTGGAGGTTTCCTCCTCTAATTTCTTATAGATCCTATCGCATATTTCTAATATCGGTTGTAAGTCTTCTTGTGTCAGAGGGTGCTGCCATTGGGGCTGGTTCAGGGTGGGCAGCATATAGCTGAAGGTTTGCGCCCAAGTGAGTTGAGCAATCTGGTCGCGGAACGTGTGGTTGTTGCCGAAGAGGGACATGCCTCGCTCAGCGCAGGTGACGAGATTGACACTCAGCATGATCTCTTCATCGGTGGCGTTGAGTTCTTCGCGGTCACGCGACTGCATCAGGAACTGGCAGTTGAGGTGGTACCAGTGCGCCAGCAATGCCCGTGTCGTCGCAATCCTCTGGTGTGAGGCGTGCTGCCAGACGCTGGGCAGGGCAGCAAGAAACTGGCTGCCGGCTTCATCCACTGCGCGCTCGTTGCGGTAGAGCCAGATCAACTGAATGGCCGCGTATCTCTGTGGGGCAGAGCCTGCCCCTTCGATAGACAACTCGCTCGCCATTATTCCCCACTTGGCGATGACTCGATTGAACAGCCCAATGGCCACATCTTCTCGATTGGCGAAGTAATTATAGAGCGTGTTAACCGAGCACCCTGATTGCCTGGCTAGCTCCAATAAGCTAAGAGAGAAAAGGCCATTATTAACAATGGCTTCTTCCGCGGTGTCCAGAATTCTGCTTATACGCTGTTCTTTCTGTAGTGCACGGTTCATTGCGTTTACCGCCCTCAAAATTTGTGGGTAAGTATTTCACTTTGTGTCCGTGTTTCACTGTGTTTGATGACGAATGACTCGGAAATGGGAAGTGACAAGCAACGCTGTAAAGATTTGGTGAAGCTTTTTGTCTTTCTTGCGGGGCTTTTTGATAGCAATCGTCATGTGAAATATTTCCCAAAAGTTGATGATGCAGCAGTCACAGTTCAGGAATCGTCCGATTCATAAGCTCTATCTCAAATTCGAGGCAATAAAGCCCAAATACGATTGGAGATAGTATGAAACGCATTCTGACATTGGCCGCCGCTTCCGTTCTGGCACTGTCGGCTCACGCTGCCGACTTCGTCGAAGGTAAGCACTACATTGACCTGGGAGAGAGCGCCTTCAAGGCGGATCAGCAAGTTGTGAAGGTGTATTCCACCAACTGCCCCTTCTGTTTCAAGTACGAAAAAGCAGTGATCCCCACCTTTGAAAAACACCTGCCAGACGGTGTGACGTACGACGCTTACCACATCACCACCAAGCCGCCATTCGGCGTCGAAAAGGCAACGGCTGTCGCCGTCGCCAAGACGCTGGGTGAATCGGAGTACAAGGCTGTGAAGATGGCCTTTTATCAGCGCCTTCACGACCAAAAGCAGAAGTTTAATGACGCTTCCGAAGTGACCGCTTTTGCCATCGACAAAATGGGCATCGACCAGGCCACCTTCAACGCCAAAGCCAACTCAGATGAAGTGAAGGCGCTGCTTAAGAAATGGGATCAGGGTGTGGCCGTAGCCAAAGTCAAAGGCATTCCTGCCATTGTGGTCAACGGCAAATACCTGATCATCACCCAGAGCGTGACCAGCATGACGATGCTGGACGATCTGACCGCCGAACTGCTGGCCAAGTGAGGGGGGTGTCATGGTTGCCAAACTCTTCAACAGCTTCAAGCAGGCTCCGGTGCTGACTCTGCAGCAATGGCAAGAACAGCGGGCCGTTTGGCTCGTCATGTCCGGCGCCGCCCTGTTCCTGATCTTATCCGCGATGGGGTATTTCCAATGGTTCCTTGAAATGGACCCGTGCGAGATATGCGTCTACATCCGCTTCAGCCAGTTCTGCATTTTGTTTGCCGGTTTGATCATCGTGATCAACCCCAAGCTCCCTGTGCTCAAATTTCTCGGTCTGGTTCTGGCCTGGTACGGCGTTATCCAGGGCATGATTTGGTCCATTGATCTGAATGAACTGCACCACGCTTCCCACGCACTGGACGATGTGATGGCCGCAGGCGGCGATCTGTTTGCCGCGGGTGGCGGTGAGGGAGCCTGTTCTACCGAGCCCAAGTTCCCCCTGGGCCTCCCCCTGCACGAATGGTTTCCCTACGAGTTCCAACCTTCCGGCATTTGCGGTGAAGACGACTGGAGCCTGCTGGGCCTGAACATGGCCCAGTACTGCATCATCGCTTACACCTGCTTCGCCCTGGCTCTGGGAGCGGTAACTCTGGGCACGCTAACAGCGCTGTTCGGCACGCGTAAGCCGGCGTTGACCTGAGTAAAAACCGGGGCCGGCACATCGGCCCCACCATCCAACGACCATTAAGAGTCGCTCACAACCACGACCATTTTTGATAGGGATTAATGATGAAACGTACAAGTGCTGCGTTGGCTTTGGCTGCGCTGATGGTGGCGCCTGCCTCTCAGGCCGGCATGCTGGCCATCGAAGCGGGCCTGATGGACTGGGGAAGCCGGGCTGAAACGCATTTTGGTGAGGGTAAGAGTGAAAACGAATTCATCACCATTAAAGGCGCCACCGGCAGCGCATTCGGTGATGTCTACGCTCACGTCAAACTGGA
>CAZWED010000093.1:0-10734 GCA_964632645.1 uncultured Ferrimonas sp.
ATCATCACCACCATCACCATCACGCGCATGATCACAGCCATGACCATGACCATGACCATGACCACCATCACGGTCACCACCATCATGGCCACGACCACAACCTCTACGCGGCCTACCTGCATGTGCTGGCGGACGCGCTGACCTCCTTTACCGCCATTCTGGCGCTGCTGGCCGCCCGCCATTTCGACATGCCGGGACTGGATCCCATCATGGGGATCGTCGGCGCGGTGATCATTACCCGCTGGGGCTGGTCACTGATTCGGGATACCGGCCCTGCCCTGCTGGACCGCAACCCCGACGCCAAACTGGCGGACACCATTCAGAGCCGCATTGAAGCCGACCGGGATAACCGGGTGGCGGATCTGCACCTGTGGCCGTTGTCCGGCCATCACTATGGCGTGATCGTCAGTGTGGTCACCCACCACCCGCAAGCGCCGGAGCACTATCGCGCCCTGCTTAAAGGGCTGCCGAAACTGGCGCACATCACGGTTGAAGTGCACCCCTGTCACGACGCCCCCTGTCTGGACGGTGGTGCTCACTGAGTTGACGTTTGGGGCCCTCTCCTCCCGAACGTGGACAGCAAAAAGGGCAGCCTGCGCTGCCCTTTCTCTTACCAGCCCATCAGGGCCATCATCCGTTGCGGTATGGCCACGTTATCCTGGTGGCCGATAAAGGCTTCCGCCCCCGCGCCATAAGCCATCACCGGAACGTCCACCGCGGTGTGACCGCCGGTGGTCCAGCCGGTCAGGCTACGGTCGTTGATCACCTTCAGAACCGCACGAGCCAGGGCTTTGTCGCCCTTGTCGTAGCCCTGCTCCAGGCGCGCCAGCTCCTCAGCGCCCAGGGCAAAATCCACGTTCTCGAGCCAGCGCTCCGCCAGCGCCGCTTTCGGCCCCGCCAGCAGGTGTTCCGTCATCGGCCGCACACTGGCGTGTACCTGAGCCACCACCTCCGGCTTCCAGGCGTACTCGCCATTGGCACCGAGGGTCAAACCGCCGGTCGAGTGGTCTGCGGTGATCACCAGCAAGGTGTCCGGATTGGCGTCCACAAACGCTTTCGCCCGTTCAATGGCCTGGGAAAAATCGTGCATCTCCGCCATGGCGCAGGCGATGTCGTTGCCGTGCCCGCACCAGTCAATCTGGCTGCCTTCCACCAGCAGGAAGAAGCCCTGCTCCTTCTGGCTCATCAGGGTCAGGGCCTTGTCGGTCATCGCCAGCAGGCGTTCGGGCTGGTCGGAATCGATGGCGTATGGCAGTGCCACGTCCGCCAGCAGGCCCATGGCAGGCAGTTGGGTCAGCTGGTTCAGGTCCGCCAGATCCCAGACTTGCTGGTAACCTTGCTCCGCCAGTTGCTCGGACAGGCCGCCCGGCTCGCGGGAGAAGTAGCGCTGACCGCCGCCGAGGATCAGATCCAGCATGGTGTTATCGGCAATCCGCTGTTTCACGTACTGTTCGGCAATGGCGTCGTACATGCTGCGGGACGCCACGTGAGCGACAAACCCCGCCGGGGTGGCGTGGTTCACCTGGGAGGTCGCCACCACACCGGTGGACCAGCCCGCCTTGCGTGCCTTGGTCAGAACGCTTTCAACCGGCAGTTTCTGCCCATCCACGCCGATGGCGCCGTTGTAGCTTTTGACGCCGGAGGCCAGCGCAGTGGCCGAGGCAGCGGAGTCCGTCACCCAGGTGTTGTCTGCCGGGTAAGTGCTGGCCATGCCGACCAGCAGTTCATCAAACACCGTGGGGGTCACCTTGGAGCCGGCTTCGCCGGCCTGGTAGTAGCGGTACGCGGCGGTGTACGCCGGCCCCATGCCATCGCCGATCATAAAGATGATGTTCTTCGGGCTGGTGGGAGCCTGGCCAGTCTGGTTGGCGCAGCCGCCCAGAACCAGGGCCGAGACGGACAGTGCGATCATTGAGCGCATCATCGACATGATTTTCCTTGTCTTTGTTCTCCGAAAGTCGCGCCAGCGTATCTCACTCCCGACACATTATAAAGTCGCCAACGGGGCGATTTTTGCACCCGCTATGTAAGGTCAGTACAGTGAACAGACCTCACACAGCAAGGAGTCGTGATGAGAGTATGGTTCCCGTTGCTCGGGCTCGCGGTTGCGCTGCCCACCCAGGCGTCGAGCGGATACTGGATCATGGACAACGATGTCGTGGTCCGTACTGACGGCGATTACACCAACGGCCTGTTCCTGGGCCACATCAGCCAACCCGGCACGCCCCTGCCCGCCCCGTTTCGCCCCTTTGCACGCTCACTGCCTCAACCCGACACGTACTGGCACGCCGAACTCAGCCAAAAGATGTGGACCCCGTCGGACCTGGATCCGGACGAACAGGCTCAGCTAGAGCGGCCATATGCGGGCGTGCTGCTCGCCACCGTCGGTCTGGGCACCGAAGCCGCCAACCACAATGACCACTACGGCATCTCTGTTGGGGTAATCGGGCCGGCGTCCGGGGCCGAAGCGGTGCAGCGCCAGGTGCACAAATGGCTGGGCAGCACCTCGCCGGACGGTTGGCAGTCCCAGATTGAAAACACCCCCTTGATGCAGCTCTCCTGGCTGCGCAATCAACGGCTATGGCGGACGGCGTCCGCAGACACCGGTTGGGACCTGCTTTGGCACCCCAGGGCGCAGGGCGGAAACGTTCAGAGCGAAGCCGCTTTGGGCATCAGCCTGAGTTACGGTAACGAACTGGACACTCTGAGAGGCCGACACTGGCAACAAGCCCCCGTGTCCCCGGCCGGGCAATATGGCTGGGCCCTCTTCGTTGGCAGTGAAGTGCGCTATCGGCTGAACGACATCACTCTGCAGGGGCCGCGCCCCGGCGACGCACCGGACGTCGCCCTGGCCCATTGGCAGGGCAGTTGGGCGGTCGGCCTGCGCGGACACTACCAGCGGATCGGCGCCAGCTTCAGTGTTCACGGAGACAGCCCGGCGTACGCGCACCCTTCAAACCGCTGGACCAGCTACGGCCGTCTGATAATTACCTGGCACTATTAACCCCGATTCATGCCTTTGCTTTTCGTTAAGGGGCGGTGATCGCTACACTTGGTGTTGAGTGGCAGCAAGAGACACACGGTTTGAGTCAGTATCACGGCCAGTTCCAGACCCTCACTGTTGAGGGACGGGCTTTCTTTATTGGGGATCTACACGGCGAACGGCGCCAGCTGAGTCAGCTGTTGAGCGCCGTCAATTTTGCGCCAGAACGGGGTGACCGGGTGATCTGCGTGGGTGACCTGATCGACCGGGGACAGGACTCCGTGGCCTGCCTCGACCTGTTGGAAGTGCCCTGGTTCTATGCCGTGCTGGGTAACCATGAAGCGATGTTGTTGGATGCCCTGAGCGGCGACGCCGACAACCTGAACAGCTGGCTGCGCTGCGGCGGCGCCTGGTATCTGGACCTGGAAGAACCCGAGCGGGTGGCCATGATGGCCAAGGCCGAACGGTTGTTGCCACAGGTGCCTTTTGGTCTGGAAGTGTGCCTGCCGGCGCTGGAAGCGCGGATCGGCGTGGTGCATGCCCAGTGCCCCACGGAAGACTGGCCCGGTTTCAGGCGCGCCTGCGAATACCCGCTGAACCACCAACAGCAGTTCACCTGCCTGTGGAGCCGCGACACCTTGCGAGCAATGGCGCAGGGCCAATACCCCCCGCCGCTGGCCGGCATCGATGCCGTCGTGATGGGCCACACGCCGCAGCAAAACCTCAAAAGCCACGGCAACCGGGTCTGGCTCGATACCGGGGCGGGCTACCCTCAGGGCCGACTCTCCCTGCTCAGTGCCGAGCAGATCCTGGAACTGGTGCACTGTCCGGCTTAAGGCACAGGGCGATCACCGTTGCCGCCAGCAGGCCCACAACATCCGCCAGCAGATCCCAGCCGTCCAGTGTCCGGTTCGGATTCCAGGCCTGGGTCAACTCCTCCGCCAGAGCAAAGATCGCCACAAGCAGGGTGCCCCACTGCATCCACCCTGCGGCATCAAACGAGCGCCAACGCAGCGCCCAGTTCAGCAACAGCGCCAAACCGCCATAAAGCCCGGCGTGACCGAGCTTGTCGCCAAACGGCAGGTAACGGACAAAGCCGAACCACTGCCCCACCTCGCCCCGGTTTGCCAGCAGTATCACCCACAGGATGAACCCGAAAAAACCGATGGTCACCAACCACTTCCCTGCTTGTTTCATTGTCGCGAGCCGCCCCTTTCCCTGGGTTGTTGCGCTTTTGTCATACGGTGCGGCAGGGTAACCTAGTACGCTCGTGGAAAACAGCCCGGTGACGGCCAGATAAGGAACAACGCTGTGTCATTACAACTGGAGACGCCAAGACTGCGCCTGCGCCAATGGCGCGACAGCGACATCGACGCTTACGCCCGCCTGTGCGCCGACGACGAGGTGATGCGTTACCTGGGGGGCCAGACCCTCAGCCGGGAGGAAGCCTGGCGCCATATGGCGGTGATGGCGGGACACTGGCAACTCAAAGGGTTTGGCCATTGGGCCGTGGAGCATAAAGAAACCGGCCTCTGCATCGGCCGACTGGGCTTTCTCCAGCCAGAGGGGTGGCCTGGCTTCGAGATAGGCTGGTGCATCGCCCGGGATTTTCAGGGACTGGGTTTGGCCTCGGAGGGGGCGCGCGCCGCCATGAGCTGGGCCTTCTCCGATCCCACGCGGGAGGAGGTGATCAGCATTATCCATCCGGACAACCTCGCCTCCAAACGGGTTGCGCTGGGCCTGGGCGAGCGTTACTGGCGCGATGATGTGGTGCGGGGGTTTAACGTGGAGATCTACGGCATCACCCGCCAGCATTATCTGGAAACCGTCGCATGACGCCCACCGTCCGATGGCTGTTGCCCCTTCTGCTTTATACCTCTGGCGCGCTGGCCGGTACGTCGCCGCAACCGGTCAGCGAACCGTGGCGCTCCGATTTCGAGGTGCTTGAGCAGGATACTGCCCGGCTGCGCCACGCCGGCACCCTGCGCCTGCTCCCGCCGCCAGACCTCACTACCCATCGGGGTGCCTGGTCAACCCTGGTGTACTTGGGTGAGCACGGGGGATTTCAGGCCACCTCAGACCACCAGGGCTACTGGGTCACCTTTGACGTGACGCTGAGCGAGGGGCAACTGAGCGGCGCCCACTATCTGGAGCATGGCCAGATCCTGGGGCCCGATGGCCGGGGGCTGAACAACATTGAGTCGATGACGGTGGCAGGGGAACTGCTGTTGGTCGGCCTGGACGAAAGCAACACCCTCTATCAGGTTGACCGCCTGCGCCGGCAGGCCGTACCGCGCTTTACCCTGGCGTCGTTTTCCCCAGGCCACAACGACGGCATCGAATCCCTGGCCTTTGTCACCCCCTTTGGCCCACTGCTGCCCATCGCCGAAAAGCACCCCGCCGATGCGCCGTTGTCCCGGCTGGCCTGGCGTCTCGACCCACCGGACGACGCGCAGCCTTTCTCCCTGCCGCTCGCCATGGACGCCTCGCCAGTCGACAGCACCACCCTGCCCAACGGTGATCTGGTGCTGCTTCATCGCCATTACGCCGCCGGCATCACCACCATCGGACTCAGCCACTACAGCGCCGACAGCCTCACCGGCAAAGCGGTGCTGGCACCACGCACCCTGATCCGGATGCGCAGCACGGTGTTCACCCAGGCGCTGGACAATTTCGAAGGTTTGGCGTTCTTTGAACGGGAGGATCAACGCTATCTTTTGCTGATATCAGACGATAACGTTGACTGGCAGCAACCGGGGCGGCAAAACACCCTGCTTATGCTGTTTGAGTGGCTAAACTGAAAGTTTCAGCGAACACTTGTGCGCCCAACTCGAGGCCTGTTAGGATGAAGACCCAGAATAAAAACTCTAATGGAACCTCTGACGCTATGCAGATACGGGCCTACTCCACCGGCGAAGAGATCGCCAATGCCGTCACCCACGGCCTCGGCGTTGCCGCCGCCATCGTCGGACTCACACTGATGCTCAACAAAGGGATCCCGGTGCTGCCCGCCAGCGGCATCGCCGCCATCAGCGTGTACGGCGGCACCCTGATCCTGATGTTTCTCTGTTCCACCCTCTACCACAGCATCCAGCACGCTCCCGCCAAGGCGGTACTGAAACGTCTGGATCATTGCGCCATCTACCTGTTGATCGCCGGCAGCTATACCCCCCTGATGCTGATCTCACTGGACAACAGCAATGCTCACCTGCTGCTGGCGTTCATCTGGGTATTGGCGGCCCTGGGGGTGGTGTTTAAAGCCCTGTTTGTTCACCGTTTTAAAAAGTTGGCGATGACCACCTATCTGCTGATGGGCTGGGCCAGTCTTGCGGTGATTGTGGAGCTCTACAAAGTGCTGCCCACCGCCGGCTTCGCCCTATTGCTGGCCGGCGGTCTGAGCTACAGCCTTGGCACCCTATTTTATGCCGCCAAGCGCTTCCCCTACACCCACGCCGTCTGGCACCTGTTCGTCCTCGGTGGCGCCGTCTGCCACTGTCTGACCATCGCGCTCTACGTCATCCCGTAAGTCCCCCGGACGATTTAGCCCCAGGCTCCAGGGATTCAGATCCGCGGGCCTGGCGGCATCACCAAACCGGTAGTCGCACACCCCCTGCGGAAAGATCCGTTCCAGTTCGGCCCGATAGGCCCCCATCGGGGCGGGTTGATAGAGTCCCTGGGCCAGCGCCTCGGTAACCGGAATGCGGTGGCACTGGAACACCGCCCCCTGCCAGGGGCCGCCCGCCTGGATTCGGGCATTGGTGTAGACCGGATAGCGCTGGGTGCAGGCCCCTTTGCTGCGGCCATTCCAGACGCCATCCCAGACCTCGTCCCCCTGGGCAATGACCCGACCGTCCTGATCGAAACAGAGGTCCGCCAGATCCGTCGGGCGCCCCTGCCCGGCCTGATCCGATTCAATCCAGCGCTCTATGGCGTCAAAGGCCTCCGGCAACGGGGTGTAGTCCTTGTGAGCCACCCAAATCAGCTGATTGTTGTGGTGTCCGTGCCACTCATCAATGCGGGCCCGGGCCTCAAAGGAAGCGGACAGGTGGTGCATGTCGAGCTGGTCTTCCAGATAGTGCCTGAGGTCGATCACCGGCAACGGGTTGTAGCCCAAGAACACCTGACCGGAACGGTAGGCCCGCTCAATGGCCACCGGGTCCCCTTCCGTGCGCCGGGCAAACTCCCCTTCAGTGATGTTGTGATTGCCCCACAGGGTCAGCCACAGGGGCAGCAGTTTGCCAAAGGGCGCCCACAGGGTTTCCGGTGCCATTTTTTCAGGCTGAACCCAGCCCCCGATGTGGCGGTTCAAGTGGAGGAAGGCCCGGGGGCTCAGTTGCCCGGCACGCAGGGCGGCCAACCCGTACTGCACGCCTCGGTTGTCCCAGGTGGAACGGGCATAGCCGTTTTCATTGCGACCGAGGATCTGTTGCAGGTCTTCCCAGTAGCTCCAGTGCTGTTGCGACTGCACCGCGTCGCTGAACATGGGCCGCAGGTAACCCTGTCTGGGATTGTGGATCAGCGAGGAGAGCCCGAACCAGCCATTGATGCACTCACTGGAGCCTTGCGGCCAGTGGGGCCAGTGTCCCCGAATCACCTGGTTGAGCGGCTCAAGGAAGGGCGCCCTCTGGTCAAAGCCGGCCACCGCGTTCAGCCCCTCAACCGCGGGCCGGGTGTCGAAGTTCTGCCACAGCTCCGGCTCATCGGCGCGGAAGGCGTAATAGGTGTTGAGCAGGTCGCAATCCAGGCCGTACAGAGTCTGGCTCAGCATGTCGGGGTAGGCGTACAGCGCCAGGCCGCCGTCAAGCACCCCGGCCCCGTTCTGCATCAGCAGGTACTGCACCAGCCCGCCGCCGGAGCCGCCGATGCCAATGGTGTAGCGCGGTTCACCGTAGAGGCTGACAAACTGCCTTTTCACCCGCAGCGCGGTGTCCTCGGCCAGCAACATGTTGTAGGTGTACGAGGTCTTGTTGCCCGTTGAGCTGATCACGGCATAGCCGCGGCGCAGCTCATCGAGGCGCTTTTCAATCAGGCGCTGGGGGCGGAGCCGCCCCTGGCGGAAGCCGATACCACTGCCACCGTGGAACTGGTAGATCAGGCGTTGTCCCCAGTAGCGGCCATCTTCCCGCGGCGCCTCGGGGTCGGCGAGCATCACGATAAAGTAGGGAAAGCGGTTGATTGTGCCGGTTTCCACCCGGTAGATCTCGGGCACCGATTGGCCCGCTACCGTCAGGGTTGCCATTTGCGCCGGCGGACTGGCCGGATCATAGCGCCGCACCTGGCCGGCAGGGTCGACGTACCAGTACTGAAGCGCCGTTGCCAGCTGGCAGTCGCGAGAGTAGCCGATGATGTCATCGGTGATCTCGCCCTGGTCTTCACGGAACACCGGCACCCCTTCTCCGGCCCAGTTGTCCACCAGGGGCTGGCCCAGTCCGGAGTTGAGGGTCATGCAGAAGAACGGGTACTGACGCGCCCCGGCATAAAGGGGGATCGCCGGCCCGGATTGACCGATCGCTATTGGAAACGGGAAGGGATCGTCCGGCCTGGTGGCCAACGCAAGATGGGCCTTCGGCGTCAATGGTGACGGGTCATTACCGGCGTCGGCCAACCCCTTTACCTGATGCTTGGCATAGGGGTGGGTGGCCAGTTGATACTGCCCCCAGAAATACAGGCCGGACAGGCTCGCAATAAGGAGCAGGGATAATACAATCAGGATTCGTTTCATGGCCACCTCCCTGAAGCCAGTATAGGGCAGCCGTGTTAATGAAATGATCCTGCTTGATGTTGATTCGACGCAATTTGCTGCCAAAAGTTTTTATTGGCAAAGACTTATCGGATGTGACAACCTTGAGGTGGCGAATTAATGTGCCATACTCTACGGCGCAACGATGTGTCGGTGGATGCAGGTCGTCTCGTTCGCGCCGTCGTTGTCAGGTTTTAAGGAGAGGATATGAAAGCAAAACTGTTTATCGGTATCGCAATGAGCGCCCTGCTCTTTGGTTGTGCCAACACCTCTGAGCTGGAAGCCCAGGTGCAGTCCCTGTCCAATAAAGTGGACTCCCTGTCCGACCAAGTGGGCGCCCTGCGTGCTGATCACAGCCAAATGAACAGCGACATCCGCGCAGCTCGCGCTGCTGCAGAAGACGCTCAAGCCGAAGCGGCTCGTGCCAACGCTCGTATCGACAACATGGCCACTGGCTATCGCAAATAATCTCGAGCACGCCATCAAAAAGGGCGCCGTATTGGCGCCCTTTTTTATTGGCACGCGCCAACGCGCTGCCTCTCCTGTTTTCAATTCACCGCCATCGGCAGGCCGCGCTGCTCACGCAGCAGGGTCTGGATCCTGGCTTCGTTCAGGCCCGGTTCACTCAATGCTTTGCGCTGCTCGCTGGTGAGTTCCAGCGTTTTGGCGCTCTTATCCAGTTCCTCTTTCTGGCTCAGCGGCTCATGCACCTCCAGATACAAACCGGAGTTCTCCTTGGCGATCTTGATCGGCTCATTGATGATGCGAACCGGCTCACCGACCCGAACCAGCTCAAACAGCTCTTCGATGTCGTTGGGGCGCATCCGGATGCAACCGGCGCTGACCCGCATGCCGATGCCAAACTCGTGGTTGGTGCCGTGGATCAGGTACTCCCCCCGGCCATAGGCCAGGCGCAGCGCCCGGTGGCCCATCGGGTTGTCGGGACCGGCCGGCACCACCTGGGGCAGCTCGATGCCCCGCTCCTCCAGCCACTCTTTGCGAGTGCGGGCGGTGGGGGTCCAGGTCGGGTTTTTGATGCGTTGGCTGACCTTGGTGGTCACCAGGGGCGTTTCCCGCCCTACCCGGCCAATGCCGATGGGGTAGACGTAGACGCGGCCCCGCGCGTTGTCGAAATAGTACAAGCGCAGTTCCGCCAGGTTGATCACCACCCCTTTGCGCTCCACATCGGGCAGCAGCATCTGGGACGGCAGGGTGACCGAACTTCCGGTGGGCGGCAAAAAGGGATCGACACCGGGGTTGGCGGCCATCATGGCCAGCAGGCCCATGTCGTACTGCTGAGCCACATGGTCAAGGGATTGCCCTTCCTCGACCTGGTGCACCATGGGGAAGCCCAGAAGACGACTGTCGTGGGCCGGTGCGGAGTAGATGGCAGCCTGGGCTGAGCTGGCAACAAACAATAAAAGCGAGATCAGTGCGCGCACGCCGTTCCTCCTAGTTTTTGAAGGCGACATTCTACCGGTCTCCTCCCTGGATAAAAAGTGCTCCGGGCAGAAGGGCTGGACTGGGTTCAGGAAACGCCCCCCTGTCGATTACGGTACAGACGGCGTCGGGATCAAAAAAAGGCGACCCCGAAAGGTCGCCTTGTCACTGTGTGAAAGGAAAGCTTACTTCTTCACGAAGCTGGCGGCGTTCTCACCGGCCATGCGACCAAAGGTCACGATGTCGGAGATGGCGTTACCACCCAGACGGTTGGCACCGTGTACACCACCGGTCACTTCACCGGCAGCAAACATGCCCTTAATCACTTTGCCGTCTTTACCAACCACTTCGCCCTGGTTGTCGATCTGCACACCACCCATGGTGTGGTGAACCGCAGGAGTCACCTCGATGGCGTAGTAGTTGCCCTGGTTCAGGCTGCGCGGCATGTTCGGACGCGCGAAGTCAGCGTCTTTACCGGCGGCAACGAACTCGTTGTAGCGAGCTACGGATTTCTCCAGCTCGGCACCGTTGATGCCCAGAGAGTCACCCAGCGCTTTCAGGCTGGAGTTGC
>CAZWED010000094.1:0-10693 GCA_964632645.1 uncultured Ferrimonas sp.
TCTGCGCCGATATAACACAGCCGTGTTTTACACCTACCTTGGTGTGGTGTTGCTGGCACTTTTTGTGGCCTGGCTGGAGTATGGCCGCCAACGCAGTCAGCTGATCGAGCAGAAAGTGGCGCAGATCACCCAGCACAGCCAGCAGGTGGAGCTGTTGATGGACAACAGTATTCACGCGCTCACCTCGCTGCGGGACTTTGCCGTCACCCACATCAAGATGGGGGAACTGGCGCGCATCGATCGCTTCCCGGACATCGGCCGTTTTGATGCCAGTGGCCAGTATTTCGCCCTGGAACCCACCTACAAGGACACCAACACCGCGTTTGAGGGGATGGGGCGGATCAGTGGCTATGGCCGGCTGGCGGGGCGCAGCGACGCCTTCTACCGGGAGCTGGACATGCTCTACCAGATGTCCGTGACCTTCCCGGTGGCGCAGCAGATGGCGCCCAAGGCGTCCCAGATCTACTACATCTCCAAGCATCGGATGATGTCGGTGTACCCCTGGCCCGAGAGCGAGGACAACTTCAACCGTCGCATCATGAACTCGCCGCTGTTCAAGCTGGCGATGCCTGAGAACAACCCCCAGAGGAAGGTGTTCTGGACCGGCGTCAGCCGCAATCAGCAGGGGGATCTGATCACCACCATGGGGATCCCGGTCTACCTTGATGACGAGTTCATCGCGGCGGTGATGCTGGATCTGCAACTGACCACCCTGTCCCGCCAGATTGAGCGTTATTTCGAAGTGCCGGGTACCGTGTTGCTGCTGGACGAGCAGAACAACCTGCTCACCTATCCGGACATGCATGAAGACCCCAACCCCCGCTCCTACCAGCTGAGCCAAAAGATCCCCGCGGCCCTGCACAGCCTGCCCCAGGAAAAGTTGATGACCGCCACCGAAGGGGAGGTGATCAACGGCTACTACGTGCGCTCCGTGGTGCTCGACAATGCCCCCTGGCGCCTGCTCTACCTGCAACCGGAGCATGAGCTGGTTGCCGAAGCCTGGGACAAGCTGGAGATCACCTTCCTGATGGTGATCCTGGCGCTCTCCATCTTGATCACCGCGGTGCACTACCTCACCCGGCGGGCGTTCGTCAGCCCGGCAGCCAAGCTGCTCAACCACCTCGAGCAATCCGCCCAGCAGCCCCGCCCGCTGCCCCGGCGGATCGCCCCGGGCTGGGAGCCCTGGTTCGAACTGATCACCCGCATCTTCGAGGAAAACCAGCAGTACACCCACCACCTGGCGGAGCAAAACCGGCGCCTGGACAAGCTGGTGGCGAAACGGACTGAACGTCTGCGCCTGGCCAATGAGCGGCGGGAGCGCGATTTCTCCCTGTTGCGATCGCTGATCGACGCCATCCCGGAAGCGATCGTCTTCAAAGACACCGAAGGGCGCTATCTGGGCTGCAACAAAGCGGCCGAGCGGGTGCTGGGCCAGAGCGAATCGGAAATCATCGGCGCTCTGGTGACCGAGACCGACCCCTCCGAGCGCGGCAGACGGATCCGCGAGGAGGACATCCAGGTGCTGAAAGAGCGGGTGCCCCTGCGTTACCAGGAGCGGGTGATGATCGAGGGCAAGAGCAAGTTGCTGGATGCCCTGCGTCTGCCGTTCTACACCCGTCGGGGGGAGCTGCTGGGGATGATCGCCGTGTGGCGTGATGTCACCCGGGAGTCGGAGCAGCAGGAGCAGATTAAGCGTTCCGAGGAGCGATACCATCTGGCGATGGATGCGGTGGAAGATGGCCTGTGGGACTGGTACCTGGATTCCAACCAACTGATCTGTAACCCCGCCTACTACACCATGCTGGGGTATCAGGCGGACGAGTTCCCGCTGTTGATCGAAACCTACTACGAGCTGATGCACCCGGACGATCGTCAGCGGGTGGAGCGTTACATCGACGATTACCTCGATAAGCCGGATCAGTCCTTCAGCATGGAGTTCCGTCTGCGCGGCAAAAACGGCCAGTACCACTGGATCCTCTCCCGCGGCCGTGCGGTGGAGTTTGACGACCTGGGTGAGCCCACCCGTCTGCTCGGTACCCACAAGGACATTACCCGGCAGAAAGAGAACGAGGTGGCGCTGCTGGAAGCCAAGCAGGATGCGGAGCTGGCCAACCGGACCAAGAGTGAGTTTCTGGCCAACATGAGCCACGAGATCCGCACGCCGATGAACGCGGTGCTGGGGATGCTGCACCTGGCGCTGCGCACCGAGGTGGACCCCCGTCAGAAAGATTACCTGGATAAGGCCCGCCTCAGCGCCGAGTCGCTGTTGCGGATCATCAACGACATCCTCGACTTCTCCAAAATTGAGGCGGGGAAACTGGAGCTGGAACAGACCGAGTTCGCCCTCGATAAGGTGCTGGAACACGCCATCTCCATCAACAGCATCAAGGCCCAGGAGAAAGGCGTTGAACTGCTGCTCTACGCCCCGGTCAGTGCCGGTTTGCACCTGATGGGGGATCCGCTGCGACTGGGGCAGGTGCTGGTGAACCTGCTCTCCAATGCGGTCAAGTTTACCCAGCAGGGCGAGGTGGAACTGGGGTGTGAAGACCTCAAGGAGCGGGACGGGCGCATCACCCTGAAATTCTGGGTGCGTGACACCGGCATCGGCATTTCGGAACATCAACAGCGCCACCTGTTCGATGCCTTCAGCCAGGCGGACGGTTCCACCACCCGCCGGTTTGGCGGCACCGGTCTGGGGCTCTCCATCTCCAAGCACCTGGTGGCCATGATGGGGGGCGACATTGAGGTGAAGAGTCAGCCGGGCATGGGCACCACCTTCAGCTTCACCATTGACGCCCAGCGGGTGGCGGAACCGGATCGCAAAGAGCGTCTCCTGCCGGCGGAGATCAGCGGCCTCAGGGCGCTGGTGGTGGACGACAACCACACCGCCCTGCAGATCTACTCCACCTATTTGCGGGACTTCAGCTTCTCCCAGGTGGAAACCGTCGACAACGGCAGCGCGGCGCTGAAGAAGATGGCGAGGCAGCAACCGGATCTGGTGCTGCTGGACTGGATGATGCCCGGAATGGATGGCACCGAAGTGCTGGATGGCATTGATGCCCTGCTGGCGGAAGGGCGCCTTGAACGGCGGCCGACGGTGATCATGATGACCGCCTACAGCGGCCACCCGCTGATGGACGAGGTGCGCGACGGCCGCATTCAGGCGGTGCTGCAGAAGCCGTTTAAGGCCTCGATGCTCTACGACCAGGTGGTGGAAGCGTTCAATTGCCAGGTGGACGCCCAGCCGGTGCCGGAGCCGGTTGAGCAGGCCCCGAGGCAGGAGGCCGCCCACATTCTGCTGGTGGAGGACAACCTGATTAACCAGCAGGTGGCCACCGAGTTGCTGAAGAGCGCCGGCTATCAGGTGACCGTGGCCGGTAATGGCCAGGAAGCGGTCGACTGGGTCGAGCGCGACGCGTTTGACCTGGTGCTGATGGACATCCAGATGCCGGTGATGGATGGCCTGGAAGCCACCCGCACCCTGCGGCGCAGCCATCCCGACCTCCCGATCATCGCCATGACCGCGCACGCCATGGCGGGGGACAGGGAAAAGAGCCTGGCGGCGGGCATGAACGCCCACATCACCAAGCCGATCGCCCTGCCGGAGCTGTTTGAAACCGTGAAACGATTCCTGGAAAAAGGGAGCCGTGCAGGATGAGTTCCACTCCGGTTCGTGGGCCGCTGAAGTACCTGCTGATCGGCCTGGGGTGCGTGGCGGTGTTCGCCGCCACATTGGGGGTGTTTCTGCCGTTGATCCCCACGGTGCCATTCCTGTTGCTGGCCACCTACTGTTTCAGCCGCTCCTCCGCCAGAATGCAGGTGTGGCTGTTCAATAACCGCCTGCTCGGCCCCTATCTGCGCAACTATCTGGAGCGCAAAGGGCTCACCCGTCGCCAACTCTACTCCTCGCTGGCCAGCCTGTGGATCGGCATGTCCATCGCCATCTTCATCGCCCCCGTGACGGCGGTAAAGTGGGGGCTGGCGGCGATCGGCGTGGCGGTCAGCATCCACCTGATCCGGATGAAGCGGTTGCTGCCGGGCGAGGTGGAGTAAACGCGCGCGGGATGCCCTCTTCTGCGTTCTCGGGGCCGCGCGCAATCCGGGCCTTTATTGGCCTGGGGCCCGCGCTGCCCTTGAGGTGATCCGCCCCCGCGGGTAAGCTGATTGTAATCAGTCACCTATGGATGTTCATCATGTTCGCACGGATTGCCTGGCTGCTGCTGGCGCTGGTCCTGTCTGCCTCCGCTCACGCGCAAGACACCCCCTTTCTGACGCTGACCCTCTCGCAGGAGGGGCAGGTGACGCTCGACCTGCCGCCGCTGGAGACGCCCATGCTGCTGGTGACCAGCCTGCCCCACGGCGTCGGCTCCAACGACATCGGGCTGGACCGGGGACAACTGGGCAGCCGCCGCCTGGTGCAGTTTGAGCGCCACGGCAATCGACTGTTGCTGCGGGAGCTGAACACCGCCTACCGGGCCGAAACCGACAACCCCGCCGAAAGGCAGGCCCTGACCCAGGCGTTTGCCCAGTCGGTGCTCTGGGTTGGGCAGCTGGACCAGGGCGTCGCCGATCTGGACGCCTTGCTGTTCTCTGACCTGCACGGCATTGCGGCGCGATTGCAGGCGGCAGAGCAGGGCCGCTTCAGCCTGGACCCCAGCCGCTCCCTGGTGCTGGCGGACAGCGTGAAGCTGTTCCCCAAAAACGCCGATCTGGATCTGCAGCTCACCTTCACCAGCGAGGCCCCCGGCCCCTACGTACAGCAGGTAACGCCGGACCCGACAGTACTGAGCCTGACGGTACGGCTCTCTTTTGTGGCGCTGCCCGAAGTGCCGATGACGCCCCGCCGGTTCCATCCGGAATCCGGGTTTTTTGACTACCGCTACCAGGACTATGCGGCGGCCCTGTCGGAGCCGATGACCGTCCGTTACCTGCCTCGCCACCGGCTGGAGAAAATCGAGCCCGGAACGGCCCCCTCCCGGGTGAAGCAGCCGATCGTCTACTACCTGGACCCGGGCACGCCGGAGCCGATGCGCAGTGCCTTGCTGGAGGGCGCCAACTGGTGGCAGGAGGCGTTTGAAGCGGCGGGCTTTATCGACGCGTTTCAGGTGGCGTTGTTGCCGGAGGGGGCAGACCCTCAGGACATCCGCTACAACATCATCCAGTGGGTACATCGGGCGACCCGGGGCTGGTCCTACGGTGACGCGCTGGTGGACCCCCGCAGTGGTGAGATCCTCAAGGGGCACGTCACTCTCGGGTCACTTCGGGTGCGCCAGGATCACAAGATCTTCCGCGGGCTGACCGCCGGCTGGGACGACCGGGAAGCGGCGATGGCCGCAGCGGAAGCAGCCGCCCTGGCCCGTCTGCGCCAGCTTTCGGCCCATGAGGTGGGGCACACACTGGGACTGGCTCACAACTTTGCCGCGTCCGCCAGTGGTGATGCCTCGGTGCTGGATTATCCCCACCCGAATCTGCGTCTGGCGTCGGGTAAAATCATGCTGGATCAGGCCTATGGCAGCGGACTGAGTCCCTGGGACAAGCACGCCATCGCCTTCGGTTATGGCGTTTACGAGGGGCCTGAGGCCGCCGTTCAGACCGAGTTGGCACAACAGGCGCGCGAGGCCGGGCTGCGCTTTATCAGCGACCCGGACGCGCGGGGCCGTGGCGCCGCCCACCCCCAGGCGCACCTGTGGGACAACGGCACCGACCCGGTGGCCCGGCTGGATGAGATCCTGGCGATCCGCGCGCTGGCGCTGGCGGAACTGGGCCCTCAGGCCCTGCTGCCGGGCGAGCCGCTGAGCGCCTTGGGGGACCTGCTGGTGCCGATCTACCTGATGCCGCGCTATCAGGTGGAAGCGGTCAGCCGTTTGATCGGCGGGGTAAACTACGACTACGCCGGCCACAACATCAATGCGGTGGCGCCGGAGTACCAGCAGGCCGCACTGGACAGCCTGCTGCACGTGCTCTCCCCCGAGACGCTGGCCCTGCCATCGGCTCTGGCCGCTCAATGGTCTCCCCTGGCCTACGGCAGTGAGGCGGACCGGGAGCAGTTTGGCTCACGCCTGGGTCCGGTGCCCGATCTGATCGGTCTGGCGGAAGTGGCCAGCCGCCAGGTGCTGGAGCAACTGCTGGACCCGGCCCGGGTAAACCGTCTGGCGCAGCAGGAGTGGCTCGACAGTGAGCTACCGGGCCCCCAGTGGTTGCTGAAGACCTTGTCCGATGCGGTGCTGGAAGCGGAGAGCGACAGCGGCCTGGCCGGGGCCGCCCGCGCCCGGACTCAGGCGGTGCTGGTGGACGGCTACCTGACCCTGTACCGCGACCCGCAAGCGACTCCGGAGGTCCGGGCACTGGTGCGGGCACGGATGACGGAGGACGCGGAGCAGCTGGATCGCCGGGCGCGCCGGGCGCCGGATCGGGATGCGGCGCATTTCCGTCTGCTGGCGGAGACGCTGCGCACCGGGCTGACTGATCCCCAGGTGCGGGCGATTGCCGAGCCCTTACCCTTGCCTCCCGGTTCCCCCATCTGAGGGGAGCGAATGCAACGGCGCCTCAGGGCGCCGTTGTGGTTTCAGGACGGCGCGGATCCTTCGGGTAGTAGCGCGCGGGCAAGCGGCTCTGGGGGGAAAAGTGACGGGTGTTTTTGTAGGGCAGCTTCATAAACCCGGCGATGCCCAGGTCACGGATCTCACCCACGGCATCCAGAATGCGCGCCAGACAGGCCCGAAATTCACTGGCCTTGCGCGGGTTGAGCAGGCGCAGGTAGGAGTGGATCTTCATGTGATCTTCCAGCACCTCGAAGATGATGCAGCCGGTGTGGTGGATCAGGTTGAGTCGCCCCAGCTCCGTCATGATGGTCGGAGGCAGGGTGAGGTTTTCGTCCGGATCCTGCCCATCCTCAAAGTAGGAGTGCAGTCGGGTTTTGTCCTCCAGCTCCGGCGCTTCGCTGATCTCAAACGGCAGGGCCAGCTCCGGCGGCGCGACAAAACGGGCCTGGGCGTCGGTGCGCACCAGATGCAGGGTATCCCGGGCGTTGAAGAAGCAGGCTTTGAACACCGTCTTGCCGTTGGCCTGGGGCGCCGGCCGGATCCCCCGGGCCAGGTTCACCATGTTATTGACCGCCCGGGTGAAGGCGGCTTTCAGCGTCGGGTCCTGCAGGTTGAGGCTGGAGTCGATGTCCAGCCCGTCATCGTGCCAGTGCAGGGCCAGGCCGCCCAGTAAGGGGTAGTGGCCCAACTGGCCGACGGCGGCGACAAACCCCTTTTCGTTGTCCCCCATGCCGACCATAAAGTCCCGGTAGTAGTGCGCCAGTTGCAGGTCGCCCTCCCGCTCCGGCGGCAGCGGGTCAAGCTGGTGTTCACGCAGAAAGGATTTGCGTGAGGAGTAGGCCACGGTTTCCACCCCCTGGCCCTGATGGTGGGTCCAGACCGGCAGCAGGCCGGAGGGGGCCGGCTCCGGCAGGGGCAACAGCAGCCAGTGACGGCTGGCGGGCAGCGTCCGCAGGAAGTGGTCGCCCCCTTCACGCCGCACGGCGGGATCGTCACTGAGCATGGCGTCGAGGATCTCCGCCAGTGGGCGGGGCAGGCCAAGGCTGGCGGCGGGGATCAGCTTGCAGCCAAAGCGGCTGACCTGTCCGGAGGCCAGTGCGTAAAGGGTCGCGGCGGCGCCCTGCTCATCAAAACGCGGTGAGCTGGGGGCGCCCGCCAGCTGCTCCGGCCCGATAAAGAACACGTCGCCCATGCGGGCGTTGGAGTCCCGGTCCCCCTCCACCAGGCCAAGCTGGGATCCCAGGGGCAGATCGTCGGCGTCGCGCTGGGCCAGCACCGCCGAGCCCCAATCCACCAGGGAGAGGTGCTTGCGGCGGTGGTCGAACACCAGGTTGGAGGGCTTGATGTCGCCGTGAACCACCGGCCGGGGCAGGGCCCGCAGGTAGGTCAGTACCTCCGCCAGTTGCGCGGCGATCGGCACCAGGTAGGTTACCGGAAGCGGCCCGCACCGCTTGGCAAAGTGGGCCAGGTCGACACCGGGGGCGCGCTCCATCTGCAGGATCCCCTGGCCGGAGGCGGTGACATAACGAACCAGGGCAGGGATGTTCGGGTGGCTCAGTGGGGCCAGCATCTCCGCTTCATCCCGCAGGCGGGCCTGCAGGGCGGCTGACAGGGTGCGGCGGGAAAACTTGAATACCTGCTCGGTGTCGCCCAGACGGCCGGAAAACACGAAGCCAAACACCCCCTTGCCGATGAAGTGCACCTGCTGGTAGCCCAGGCGGCGCAGCTGTTGCTGGCACAGAGAGACCCACTGTCGATGCTTTCTGGCGTCCTCCTCCCGAAGCAGGTAGATCGACTGCTCCTCGGAGATGTAGAACTGCTGAAGCGGCTTGGCGTTACCCACCGTACACTCCTTGTGGTTAAGGCGTTCAGCATACCCAGTGACGGTCTTGTGGCGCAAACGTGATCCGTCTCACGAGTGTTTGATCCCAATCAAGAGCGCGGCCACGCTTTGTGCGACTATTTGCATATGGGTATTGAACTAGGGTAGGGCGCTGAGATGACTGACCCCATTCTTGCTGTGGATCCCGCCACCCTGGCGGACCTGTTAGCCTATCCCCGTCGTAAGATGCGGGACAATATGGACGTGCGATTCTGTCCCCACGCGGTCTTTTACAATCCGGTGGATGAGCGCTGCATTTACTGTCATCAGGACATGGAGTGCAAATGGCTGAATCACAACGATGAGTTGGTGGCCATTGAACGAAAAGATCCCGCTGACATTCGCCGTGAACTGGTGAAGGCGGTGGACTACGTGGAAGCGCAGCTGACGGCGGCGCACCTGAACCGTCGGGCGTGCAACTGCGACAACTGCGTCTGGCTGAACAAGGCGCGCCAGGTGCTGGGCCTGTCCCGGTAACGGCAACAGCGCACGCGATAACGGGGGCTCAGGCCCCCGTTTTGTTTGCCTCACCCGCAGCGGCTCGCTACCCTGAGGCCCGTTTCTGTTATTGGAGGGCACTCATGGACGCGGCGTTCTGGCACGACAAATGGGAGCGGGGTGTAACCGGCTTTCACCTCGACCACATCAACCCCTATCTGGCGGCACACTGGCATCAGCTCGCGGTGCCGGCAAAGACGCCGGTGCTGGTGCCCCTGTGTGGCAAATCTCTGGATCTGGCCTACCTGGCGGGTGAAGGCCATCCGGTTCTGGGCGTGGAGTTAAACACCCTGGCGGTGGAGTCGCTGTTTGCCAGCCTCGGTTCGGTGCCCGAGCCGCAACCTGATGGCGCCCTTCGTCGCTACCAGTGGGATGAGGTGGCGGTGCTCCAGGGGGACCTCTTCCAGGTGACGCCGGAGCAGGTGGCGTCCTGTGCGGCTTTTTATGATCGGGCGGCCCTGATCGCGCTGCCGGAAACCATGCGTGAGCGTTACGTCGCCAAACTGGCGGCACTGCTGCCGGCCGGCGCCGTCGGGTTGCTGGTGACCCTGGATTACCCTCAGGAGCGCATGGCGGGGCCACCGTTTGCGGTTTCCCAGCAGGAGGTGATGGCGCGGTACCGTGCGGACTTCGACGTGACGCTGCTGGCCAGCCACGATGTGCTTGCGGAGAATCCCCGCTTTGTCGCCAGGGGCGTGCCCTGGCTGCAGGAGCAGGTGTACCGGCTGGTGCGGCGCTGAAGCGGCAGACAAAAAAAACGGCAACCCTGAGGTTGCCGTTTTTCGTTCCCGAAACGGGAGGTTTAGAAGCGGTAACGCATACCCACGGTGATCAGGGTGTCGTCCACGTCGGCGTCGTTCTCTACGGTGGCATCGTAGTAAGCCACGTGGCCGTAGACGTAAGCGGACTTGGACAGGGTGTAGTCACCACCGATGGTGTAGTTGGTCACTTCGCTGGCGCCGAAGGCCTTACCGAAGCTACCCATACCGCCATCGTCATAACCGAACTGGCCCTTCAGCAGGAAGTTGCCCAGCGGGTACTTGGCGGAAACGATGTAGCCGGTCGCGTCTACGCTGCTGTCGCTGGTCTTCTCGGAGTCCTGGAAGATCGCGCCCAGTTGCAGGTCAGCCAGTTTCAACTGACCGGTGATGCGGTAAGAGGTCAGGTCTTTAATGCCATCTACGTAGCCAAAGCCGATGTAGTAAGGGGCTTTTTTCAGGCCTTTGTCACCGAAGCCACCCATGATCGCGAAGTTGTTGCCTTCGTTCACATCGCCAGGAGCGTAGAAGTCATCTTCCAGCAGGTAGGTCGCCTTACCGGTAAACAGGCCCAGTTTGGGCAGGTTGTAGGTGATGCTGTCGCCCACACGGTCCTGACCCGGCAGGATGGCGAAGATATCGGCGTTCAGGTTACCGAAGGCATCGGCACCGGCTTCAGAAGATTTGAATGCGGTGTCATTACGGCCAAACAGCACTTCACCAAAGGCGCCGCCCAGACCCACGTATGTGTTACGGCTGCTGAACGGGTTGCTGCCATTGGCGTTTTCACCGCCATTCACACCGAATTCCGCCTTGTACACAACGTACAGGTTGGCGTTGATGTCGTGAGTGCCCTTGATACCGATGTTGGAGGAGTTGTTCTCGAGAACCGTACCTTCGTTTTTCTCGGTGCCCTGCAGCAGAACACCGGTATCGGAATCAGTGATGGAGACGTTCAGGTCACCGTAGAAGGTCGGACCATCGGCCAGTGCTTGGGTGGAGATACCGGCCAG
>CAZWED010000095.1:0-7890 GCA_964632645.1 uncultured Ferrimonas sp.
CACTACGTGCTGACCATGCTGTTTGTGATCGGCGCGTTCGGTTTGATCGGCTTTATCGACGACTACCGTAAGGTGATCCGCAAGGATCCCAAGGGCCTGATCGCGCGCTGGAAATACTTCTGGCAATCGGCGGCGGCGCTGTCCGTTGCCGTGGCACTCTATTTCTGCACCTCGCCTTCGGAGCAGGTGCTGGTGGTGCCCTTTCTGAAAGAGGTGATGCCTCAGCTGGGCCTGCTGTACATTGCTCTGGCCTACTTCACCATCGTGGGCAGCTCCAATGCGGTAAACCTGACCGACGGTCTGGACGGCCTGGCCATTGTGCCTACCGTCATGGTGGCCGCCGCGTTCGCCCTGGTGGCCTACCTCAGCGGCAACATCAACTTTGCCCAGTATCTGCACATCCCCTACCTGCCGGGCGCCGGTGAACTGGTGGTGGTGTGCACCGCCATGGTGGGCGCCGGTTTGGGTTTCCTCTGGTTCAACACCTATCCGGCCCAGGTCTTTATGGGCGACGTGGGCTCCCTGGCCCTGGGCGCGGCGCTGGGTGCGCTGGCGGTCCTGACCCGTCAGGAGATCCTGCTGGTTATCATGGGCGGCCTGTTCGTGGTGGAAACCCTCTCGGTGATTCTTCAGGTCGGGTCGTTCAAGCTGCGCCGCAAGCGGATTTTCCGCATGGCGCCCATCCATCACCACTATGAGCTGAAGGGCTGGCCGGAGCCGCGGGTGATCGTGCGCTTCTGGATCATCTCCCTCTGCCTGGTGCTGCTGGGTCTGGCGACCCTGAAGGTGCGCTGATGACTGGCCCTGTCCCCCACACCTGGATCCTCGGCCTCGGCGTAACCGGCCTCAGTGTGGTTCGTCACCTGGCGGGCCAGCCGGAATCCATTGCCGTGTGGGACACCCGCGCACAACCGCCAGGGGCCGATACCCTGGCGGACGCCTTTCCCGATGTTGCGCTGCGCACCGGTCCGTTTGACGGCGACGCACTGGCCCGGGCCAAAAGGCTGGTGGTCACCCCCGGACTGGACCTGCGCACGCCCGCGCTGGCGCAGGCCATCGCCGCTGGCGTTGAGGTGGTGGGGGACATCGAGCTTTTTGCCCGTGCGGCAGAGGCTCCGGTGGTCGCCATCACCGGTTCCAACGGCAAGTCCACGGTCACCACCCTGCTGGGGCACCTCGCCCGCGAGTGTGGCGTCAGCGTCGGGGTGGGGGGCAACATCGGCACGCCGGCGCTGGATCTGCTGAACCAGGGCCATGACCTGTACGTGCTGGAGCTGTCCAGCTTCCAGCTGGAAACCACCCGCTCCCTGAGCGCGGTGGCGGGCACGGTGCTGAACGTCAGCCCGGATCATCTGGACCGTTACGACAGTTACGAGGCGTATCGGGACGCCAAACTGGCGCTGTATCCGCAGTGCCGGACCTGCGTCGTGAATCGGGCCGACGCCAACACCCGGGCGCCCGCTTCGGCGCAGGTGGTGAGCTTTGGTCCCGACGCACCGGCCGAGGGGCAGTTTGGCGTCGAGGGCGACTGGCTGATGCTGGGGAGCGAACCGCTGAAACGCCGGGATCAGCTGACCCTGGTGGGCGCCCACAATGAACAGAACATCCTGGCGGCCCTGGCGTTGGGTCAGGCTGCGGGCCTGGCGATGGCGCCGATGCTGGCGGCGCTGGATCGCTATGTCGGCCTGCCGCACCGCTGTGAACTGGTGGCGCAGGTGCACGGGGTGCGTTACGTCAACGACTCCAAAGCCACCAACCTGGGGGCAACCCAGGCGGCACTGGAAGGCCTGGATATCGGGCGGGTTTGGCTGATCGCCGGTGGCGACGCCAAGGGGCAGGACCTCTCCCCGCTGGCCCCGGCCATCGCCGGCCTGGCTGGCCTGATCACCCTGGGACGGGACGGACCGGCGATCGCCGCAATGCGCGCCGATGCCATCGCCGTGGACGGGGTTGAGGCGGCGGTCGCTTACGCGGCGGCCCACGCCCGGGAAGGGGAGATCGTACTGCTGTCTCCGGCCTGTTCCAGCCTGGACATGTACGCCAGCTTTGAGCAGCGGGGCGATCGCTTCGCCGCCGCCGCCCGGGGGCTCAAGTGAAGGCCCCGGCGGCGCAGTTGAGCCTGTTCAGCGACCGCTGGACGGCGCTGCGATCCGGGTTGTTTCCCAGCAAAGCGCCGGGGATGCAGCTGTACGATCGCACCTTGCTGGTGCTGATCCTGACGCTGGCGGTGATCGGCTTGTTGATGGTGACGTCGGCCTCCATGGCGGAAGGCGCCAAGCTGACCGGCGACCCCTACTACTTCGTTAAGCGCCAGCTGCTGTTTCTTGGCTCGGCGATGCTGATTGGCGTGGCGGTGCTTCAGGTGCCGATGCCGCGCTGGGAGCAGTTCAGCTGGGCGCTGATGCTGCTGGCATTACTGCTGCTCGTGGTGGTGCTGGTCGGCGGGCGGACGGTTAACGGGGCGACCCGCTGGCTGCCGCTGGGCCCCTTTAACCTGCAGGTGGCCGAGGTGGCCAAACTGGCCCTGTTTGTCTTCCTGGCCGGTTACCTGGTGCGCCGTCACCAGGAACTGCGGGAGGAGATTAAGGGCTTTGTGAAGCCGGTGGCGGTGCTGGCGGTGTACGCCGGGCTGATCCTCCTGCAGCCGGATCTCGGCACCGTGGTGGTGATGTTTGTGACCGTCATGGGCATGCTGTTTCTGGCAGGCGCCAGTCTGGGCAAGTTCATTACCCTGGCCCTGGTGGGGGTGGGACTGGTGGTCCTGCTGATCGTGATCGAACCCTACCGCATGGCGCGGGTGATGAACTTTATGGATCCCTGGGAGGATCCTTTCGGCAGTGGCTACCAGCTGACTCAGTCGCTGATGGCGTATGGCCGGGGGGACTGGCTGGGGCAGGGTCTTGGCAACAGCATCCAGAAACTGGAGTACCTGCCCGAGGCCCACACGGACTTTATTTTTGCGGTGCTGGGCGAAGAGCTCGGCTTTATCGGTGTCTTGACCGTGCTGGGTTTGCTGCTGGCGCTCGCCTTCCGGGCGCTCTGGATTGGCCACCTGGCACTGAAGCAGGAGCAGGCGTTTTCCGGCTACCTGGCTTACGGCATCGGCATCTGGTTCAGTTTCCAAACGGCGGTGAACGTCGGAGCGAGCGTCGGTGTGCTGCCGACCAAAGGCCTGACGTTGCCGCTGGTGTCATACGGTGGAAGTAGTTTATGGGTGATGACCGCGGCGTCGGCCATGTTATTGCGGATCGATCACGAGCGGCGGGTGGCGCAAACCCAACCCGCCAAAGCAACGGAGGCAAGCGATGAGTGAGGCGAAAGCACCCCGCTTGATGGTGATGGCTGGTGGCACCGGAGGACACGTCTTTCCGGCGCTGGCGGTCGCACGACGCTTGCGTGAACAGGGCTGGGAAGTGCTCTGGCTCGGCACCGCCGAGCGGATGGAAGCACGACTGGTGCCTCAGCACGGTTTTGCCATCCGGTTTATCGACATTAAAGGCGTTCGGGGCAACGGGCTGATGCGCAAGCTCAAAGCCCCGTTTCAGATCCTGAAGGCGATCGCCCAGGCGCGACAGATCCAGGCGGAGTTTCAGCCGGATGTGGTGCTCGGCATGGGCGGTTACGCCGCCGGACCCGGCGGCATCGCCGCCTGGTTGCGCCGCACACCGCTGGTGCTGCATGAGCAGAACGCGGTGGCCGGTGCCACCAACTCCATCCTGGCCCGATTTGCCAGCAAGGTGCTGGTGGCGTTCGACAACGTTCTGCCCGGTGAAGAGCGGGTCGGCAATCCGGTTCGCGACGAGCTGGTGGCCATCGGCGAGGCCCATCCGGTGCAACCGGGTGAGCAGCTGAAGGTGTTGGTGGTGGGCGGCAGCCTCGGGGCAAAGGTACTCAATGACCAGGTGCCTGCGGCGGTGGGCCTGCTGGCCAACGACGCTCCGGTCACCGTCTGGCACCAGGTGGGCCGGGGCAATGAAGCCTCGGTCAGCCAGCACTGGGCCGAGATGGCGCCCGGCGTCGGGGCCCAGGTGGCGGAATTTATTGACGACATGGCGGCGGCCTACGCCTGGGCGGATCTGGTGATCTGCCGGGCCGGGGCCCTGACCGTGGCGGAGCTGGCGGCCACCGGCCGGCCGGCCCTGCTGGTGCCGTTCCCCCACGCGGTGGACGATCACCAGACCAAAAACGCGGAAGCGTTGGTTCGTGCCGGGGCGGCCCGATTGCTGCCCCAGTCCAGCCTCACGCCGGAACGGCTGGCGGAGGAGATCCTGACCCTGGCCCGTCAGCCCGAGCGGCTGGTGGCGATGGCTCAGGCCGCACGAGGCAGCGCCATTCTGGATGCCACCGACAAGGTGGCCGGTATCTGTCAGTCATTGGCACGGAGAGATTGAGATGAGCACAGTACAAGTCTCTGGCGCCAACAGCCCCCGTCCGGGGATGGGGCGCGTAAAACGCATTCATTTTGTCGGCATCGGCGGATCCGGCATGGGCGGCATCGCCGAGGTGCTGGCCAACGAGGGTTACCAGGTCAGCGGCTCCGACATCGCCCAGAACCCGGTGACCGAACGCCTGGTTCAGGCCGGCGCCACCGTTCACATCGGCCACAGCGCCGAGTGGGTGAAGGCGGTGGATGTGGTGGTGGTGTCCACCGCCATCCGCGAAGAGAACCCGGAGATCAAGGCCGCCCGGGAGAAACGCATTCCGGTGGTGCGCCGTGCCGAGATGCTGGCGGAACTGATGCGCTTCCGCCACGGCATCGCCGTGGCCGGCACCCACGGTAAGACCACCACCACCAGCCTGACCGCCTCGCTGTTTGGTCAGGGCGGGCTGGATCCGACCTTTGTGATTGGCGGCAAGCTGAACAGTGCCGGCACCAACGCCCAGCTCGGTCTGGGGCGCTATCTGGTGGCCGAGGCGGACGAATCCGACGCCAGCTTCCTGCACCTGCAGCCCATGATCTCGGTGGTGACCAACATCGAGCCGGACCACATGGACACCTACGGCGGTGACATCAACAAGTTGCATGACACCTTCGTCGACTTCCTGCACAACCTGCCGTTCTACGGGGTGGCGGTACTGTGCCTGGATGACCCGGGGGTGCGGGCGATTCTGCCGCGGGTGGGCCGCCGCATCGTAACGTACGGCTTCCACCCTGATGCCGATGTGCGTGCCGAGGACTTTGTTCAGGTGGGCACCCGCACTCAGTTTACCCTGCACCGTCCGGAGCGGGCGCCGCTGCCCCTGAGCCTCAATCTGCCGGGCCGCCACAACGTTCAGAACGCGCTGGCGGCCATCGCCGTGGCGATGGAGGAGGGCGTTGAGGACAGCGCCATCGAGGCTGCGCTGGACCAGTTTCAGGGCATCGGCCGTCGCTTCCAGCAGTACGGCGAGTTCGATACTGGCAGCGGCAAAGTGCTGCTGGTGGACGACTACGGCCATCACCCCAGCGAAGTGGCCGTGACCATCAAGGCTGCCCGTGCCAGCTGGCCGGAACGTCGCCTGGTGATGGTGTTCCAGCCGCACCGTTACAGCCGCACCCGCGACCTCTACGACGACTTTTGCGCGGTCCTCGCCGAGGTGGATTGCCTGCTGTTGATGGAGGTGTACAGCGCCGGTGAGGAGCGGATCCCCGGAGCCGACAGCCGGGCTCTGTGCCGCTCCATCCGTCAGCGTGGCATCGATCCGGTTTATGTACCGGGCCCGGAGGCGCTGCCTGCCCTGCTGGCGGATCAGCTGAAAGACGGTGACGTGGTATTGACCCAGGGGGCCGGTAACATCGGCGCCCTCGCCAAAGATCTGGCCCAGATGGGCCTGTCGGTGAACAAGATGAAACAGGAGCGCAGCGGTGACTGATGCGGTGAAACAGGACAAGGTGGCGGTGCTCTTTGGCGGCACCAGTGCAGAGCGTGAAGTCTCTCTGCGTTCCGGTGCGGCCGTGCTGGCCGGCCTGCAGCGCGGCGGCGTTGATGCCCACGCGTTCGATCCGGCGGAACAACCGCTGGATGGCCTGAAAGCCTTTGATCGCGCCTTTATCGTACTCCACGGCCGCGGTGGCGAAGACGGCACCGTGCAGGGGGCGCTGGAACTGATGAAGATCCCCTACACCGGCTCCCGGGTTCTGGGCTGTGCGCTGGCGATGGACAAGGTCCGCACCAAGTGGCTTTGGGCCGGACTTGGCTTGCCGACAGCCGATTTTGAAGTCGTTGATAAAGAGTCATTTAGTCCGGACAACGCTGAGGATATAATGGCCCGCTTGGGTTCGCCGGTGATGGTGAAACCCGCTTGTGAAGGCTCCTCCATCGGCATGGCCAAAGCCGAGGATGTGGCGACGCTGCAGCAGGCGATCGAAACCGCGCTCAAGTATGACGACACCGTATTGGTGGAGGCCTGGATCCACGGCCCCGAATACACCGTGTCGATCCTGGGCGAGGAAGCGTTACCGGCCATCCGCATGGAAACGCCCAACGTGTTTTACGACTACGAAGCCAAGTACCAGAGCCAGACCACCCAGTATCACTGCCCTGCCGGGCTGAGTGACGAGGACGAACAGGCGCTGCGCGAGCTGGCCCTGAAAGCGTTCCGGGCGGTTGGCGCCAGCGGCTGGGGTCGGGTGGACGTCATGCGGGATGCCGATGGCAGCTGGCGTCTGCTGGAGGTCAACACCGTACCGGGGATGACCGAAACCAGCCTGGTGCCCAAGGCGGCCCGGGCGGTGGGCATCGATTTCGACACGCTGGTGGCCCGGATCCTGGCGGCCAGTAACTGACGGCGACACCATGGTGCTGGCGCAGTGGCGTGAAATCCGGTGGGGCCTCTGGCTGGGGCTCACCTTCCTGGCACTGGTCCTGGTGGGGCTGGTGCAGGGGGGCCTCTGGCTGAAGGCGTTTGCCACCAGCGCCGATCAGTTGCCCATCGAGGAGGTGGCGCTGATCGGTGAGCGGCGATTTACCGCCGACCAGGAGGTGCGGGACGCGCTGCACACCCTGGAGCAGTGGAGTCTGTTCACCGCGGATGTGGGGCAGATCCGGGACGCGCTCGACGCCCTGCCCTGGGTCGACCGGGTGACGGTGCGACGGGAGTGGCCCAACCGCCTGCGGGTGTTCCTGGTGGAGCAGCAGCCGGTGGCGCACTGGGAGGGTGAGCGTTGGCTTAACGACCGGGCCGAGCCGTTCAGTGCTCCGCCGCGGGAGGGGCTGGCATCACTGCCTCAGTTGAGCGGGCCGGATGGCAGCGCGGCGAAAGTTTGGCAAATGTGGCAGCAAGTTTCCGAATTGCTGGCATTAAACGGCCACACTGGGCACTCTCTGAGACTCAGTGGGCGACACGCCTGGCAGCTGGTGCTGGATAACGGCATCGCGCTGGACCTGGGCAGAGAAGACACCCTGGCTCGGGTGCAGCGTTTTATTGACGTCTGGCCGGAGCTACAGCGTGACGGCCGGGTGCCGGAACGCGTGGATTTGAGATACGACACGGGATTGGCCGTGCGTTGGCAGCAAAACGAGCAAGAGAAGCAAAAGGGATGACCACGAGCACAGAAACCGGTTTGGTCGTTGGCCTGGACATCGGCACCGCACAAGTCACCGCTGTGATTGGTGAAGTGTTGCCCGATGGCGAAATCAGCGTCATTGGTATCGGCAGTCAGTTGTCCCGCGGTATGGACAAAGGCGGTGTGAATGACCTGGATTCCGTGGTGCGCTGCGTGCGCCTCGCGCTGACCCAGGCCGAAAACATGGCCCAGTGCGAGGTGGCGTCGGTCTACCTGAGCATCTCCGGCCATCACATCAGCTGCCAGAACGAAAAAGGCATGGTCTCCATCGACGGTGCCGAGGTGATGCAGGAGGACGTGGACCATGTGATCCACACCGCGCAATCGGTGAAGATCCCGAACGA
>CAZWED010000095.1:7900-10649 GCA_964632645.1 uncultured Ferrimonas sp.
GCCACGGCCACACTTTCCCGCGCCCAGACACCTGCATCCTGCATGTCCTGCCCCAGGAGTTCACCATTGATGAACTCGAGGGGATCCGCAGCCCGGTTGGCATGTCCGGCATGCGGATGGAGGCTGAAGTGCACATGGTGACCTGCGCGTCCGACTGGGCCCGCAACATCACCAAGTGCGTGGAGCGTTGCGGCATCCATGTGGATGGCCTGGTGTTCTCCGGCATCGCCTCCGCGGAAGCGGTGTTGACCGAGGATGAGAAAGACCTCGGGGTGTGCCTGGTGGACATCGGTGCGGGCACCACGGACATCGCCATCTACAGCGGCGGCGCCCTGCGCCACTGCCAGGTGATTCCGGTGGCCGGCAACCAGGTGACCAATGACATCGCCAAGATTTTCCGCACGCCGCTGAGCCACGCGGAGCAGATCAAAGTGCAGTTTGCCTGTGCCCGTAGTGGCCTGGTGAGCAGCGAAGACAGCATTGAAGTGCCTTCCGTGGGCGGCCGACCGGCCCGCACCATGTCCCGCCAGACCCTGGCGGAAGTGGTGGAGCCCCGCTACCAGGAGCTGTTTGAACTGGTGGCTGACGCCCTGCGGGCCAGCGGCCTGGAAGACCAGGTGGCGGCCGGTGTGGTGCTGACCGGTGGCACCGCCCAGATCGACGGGGCGGAAGTGGTGGCGGAAGAGGTGTTCGGCATGCCGGTGCGCCTGGCCCAACCCCTGCCATTGAAGGGATTGAACGATTACATCCGGGAGCCCAGCTACGCCACGGCGGTGGGACTCCTGCATCACGGCGCCCAGCAACTGATGGAGAAGACTCAGGAACGGGTGCCACAGAATGGATTAAGCCAGCTGCTGACACGAATGCAGAGCTGGTTTAAAGGTGAATTTTAAGCTTTTGGACGCGGGCTGAACGGAGAGACGAGTATGTTTGAGATTGTGGATTGTCACAATGATGACGCGGTCATCAAGGTAATCGGGGTCGGTGGCGGCGGCGGAAACGCGGTCGAGCACATGGTTGAGCAAACCATCGAAGGGGTGGAGTTCATCTGTGCCAACACCGACTCCCAGGCGTTGCGCAAGTCGTCCGCCAACACCACCATCCAACTGGGTAAGAACGTCACCAAGGGACTCGGTGCCGGCGCGAACCCGGAAGTGGGTCGTGAGGCGGCGCTGGAAGACCGTGAAACCATCCGGGCCGCCATTGCGGGCTCCGACATGGTGTTCATCGCGGCTGGCATGGGCGGCGGTACCGGTACCGGTGCGGCCCCGGTGGTTGCCGAAGTGGCCAAAGAGGAGGGGATCCTCACGGTTGCGGTCGTGACCAAACCGTTCTCCTTCGAAGGCAAGAAGCGCTCCTCCTTTGCCGATCAGGGCATCGACCAGCTGTCCAAGCACGTGGATTCCCTGATCACCGTACCCAACGACAAGCTGCTCAAGGTTCTGGGCGGTCGCACCAGCCTGCTGGACGCCTTCAAGGCGGCCAACAATGTGCTGCTGGGCGCGGTACAGGGCATTGCCGAGCTGATCACCCGTCCGGGTCTGATCAACGTCGACTTCGCGGACGTAAAAACCGTGATGTCCGAAATGGGCAACGCCATGATGGGCACCGGTGTGGCCCGCGGTGAAGACCGTGCGGAAGAAGCGGCAGAGGCGGCTGTGGCCAGCCCGCTGCTGGAAGACATCGACCTGTCCGGCGCCCGTGGCGTGCTGGTGAACATCACCGCAGGCCTCGACATCAGCATCGAAGAGTTTGAAACCGTGGGTAACCACGTCAAGGCGTACGCCTCCGAAAACGCCACCGTTGTGGTGGGTGCGGTGATCGATCCGGAGATGAGCGACGAACTGCGGGTGACCGTGGTGGCCACCGGCATCGGTGCCGAGAAGAAGCCGGACATTCAGTTGGTGTCCAATGCGGTCGCTAAGCCTAAGCAGCCGGAACCGGTTCGCGAAAGCTACGCGGCGGAACCTGCCGCCCCGGCGATGACCCGTCCTGCGGCAGAACCGGCCGAGCCGGTGGAGCCGATGCGCAGTTCCGTCGGTGGTCAGGGCGGTGCGGCAGCAGCCAAGCAGCCCAACGAGAACCTGAACAAGGACAACTATCTCGACATTCCGGCGTTTCTGCGGCGTCAAGCCGATTAAGCCGATCGATCCGACTGGTCGGGCCGGATTTTGGCAGTTGGTCAAAATGTGATAGGATGCGCCCCTGAAATGTTAGGAGCAGTGTGTTAGATGAGTAAACAGCGAACGCTACAGCGCCCAATTCAAGCCACCGGTGTGGGTCTCCACTCCGGTAAAAAGGTGACACTCGGGATCAAACCGGCGCCGGTGAATACGGGTATCGTATTCCGCCGTGTCGATCTGAATCCCGCGGTGGAGATCCCGGCGCGCGCTGATCTGGTTCGTGAAACCACCCTTTGTACCGGCCTGGTCAATGAGCAGGGCGTTAAGGTGGCGACCGTCGAACATCTGCTGTCTGCCCTGGCGGGTCTGGGTGTGGACAACGCCTACGTGGAAGTGGACGCGCCGGAAATTCCGATCATGGATGGCAGCGCCAGCCCCTTCGTCTTCCTGCTGCAGAGCGCCGGTCTTGTGGAGCAGTCTGCGTCCAAACAGTATCTGCGGATCCTCAAGACTGTACGCGTGGAAGAGGGCGACAAGTGGGCGGAGTTCCGTCCCTATCACGGCTTCAAACTGGATTTCTCCATCGATTTCCAACACCCGGAAATCAGCCGCAGTGCCCAGCGAAT
>CAZWED010000096.1:0-10576 GCA_964632645.1 uncultured Ferrimonas sp.
CGGTTTCCTGTTTGTGCTGGGGATGACCATCGCGGTTATCAACGTGACCGGCGCCGCCAAAGCCTTTGCCGTGTGGGCCCGTAAGCGGGTGAAAACCCGCCGCGATGCCCGCCTGATGACCATGATGCTGGGCTTCGTGAACATTATCGACGACTACTTCAACACGCAGGCGGTGGGCTCCGTGGCCAAGCCGGTGGCGGACGACCACAACATCTCCCGCGAAGAGCTGGCCTACGGCGTGGATTCCACGGCGGCGCCGGTGTGCGTGATGGCGCCCATCTCCTCCTGGGGGGCCTACATTGTCGGTCTGATCGGCACCGTCTTTGCGGCCCGTGAAATCACCGAATTCAGCGCATTGAATGCCTTTTTGCAGATGATCCCGATGAACCTGTACGCGCTGACGGCCCTGGCGCTGCTGGCCTGCGTGATCGTCTTTAACCTGCAGATTGGGCCGATGGCCAAGGCCGCCCAGCGCGCCAGCGAGACCGGCCAGTTGTGGGATGACAGCAAAGGGCTGCCGCCGGGTGCCGACCTTGACCTGCCGGAAGCGGACAACGGCTCCATCTGGGGTCTGCTGCTGCCGATCCTCGCCCTGGTGGTGGCCTCGGTCTACTTTATGCTGGCCACCGGCGCCGCCAACCTGGGTGAGCAGCCGTTCACCGTTATGGGCGCGCTGGAAAATACTGACACCACCATTGCCCTGTTCTACGCCTCGCTGGTAAGCCTGGTGGTGGCGCTGGGCACGGCACTGTACCAGCGTTTGTCCGGCGCCATGGTCGTCAAAGCGTTGGTGAGCGGTGCCAAGTCGATGCTGCCTGCGGTTTACATCCTGCTGTTTGCCTGGACCATCGCCGGCGTCATCCGCGACCTGGAAACCGGTACCTACCTGGCGTCGCTGGTGCAGACCAACATGCCGATGTGGTGTCTGCCGGTGCTGATCTTCCTGCTGGCCGGGATCACCGCCTTCGCCACCGGCACCAGCTGGGGCACCTTTGCCATCATGCTGCCGATCGCTGCGGACATCGCCATTGCCAGTGAGATGGCGATGCTGCTGCCGCTGATGGCCGCGGTGTTGGCGGGCGCCGTGTTCGGTGACCACTGCTCCCCCATCTCCGACACCACCGTGCTGTCGGGCACCGGTGCCGGTTGCCACCACATTGACCACGTGGCCACCCAGCTGCCCTACGCGGTGTCCGCCGCAGGGATTGCCGGCCTGGGCTACCTGGCCATCGGCATCACCCACTCCGCTCTGGCCGGTTTCGCCGTCAGTGCGGTGGCCCTGGCGGCCTGGGTGCTGGTGATGCGCGCCTACTGTGACCGTTCGATTGCCATGCCGAGTGCGTCACAGGCCTAAGGGTCAGGCAAAACCGGCGGTGGTTCCCACCGCCGGTTTTCTATAAACTGGCGCGAACGATTTTTGGGGGGTCTTCACTTGGCACAGCTCTACTTCTACTACTCGGCGATGAACGCCGGTAAATCCACTTCTCTGCTGCAGTCCGCGTACAACTACCGCGAACGTGGCATGGTGCCGCTGGTGCTGACCGCCGGACTGGATGACCGCTACGGCGTGGGTAAGATCACCTCCCGCATCGGTCTGGAAGCTGATGCCCTGATCTACCGCAGTGAAGACAACCTGATTGCGCTGATCCAGTCCGAGCTGGCCAAGGGGGCAGTGCACTGCATTTTGGTGGACGAAAGCCAGTTTCTCACCAAGCGGCAGGTGCAGCAGCTGACCCACGTTGTTGATGCCCTCGACATTCCGGTGCTCTGTTACGGCTTGCGCACCGATTTCCAGGGTGAGCTGTTTGAAGGGGCGCAGTACCTGCTGGCCTGGGCCGACAAGCTGGTGGAGCTGAAAACCATCTGCCACTGTGGCCGCAAGGCGAATATGGTGGTGCGGATGGATGAGAACGGCAATCCGGTTCGAGATGGCGATCAGGTGCAGATTGGCGGTAACGACAGCTACGTCTCCATGTGTCGAACCCACTTCCGCCAGTTGGTCTGGGAGTAAGCGTTTCCCCCCTGACAAAAAAACCGCCCCAATCCGGGCGGTTTTTTTATGGGCAGAGGGCGGCGGCGAGGCGCTCAGTAGCGAAAATCCACCACCATATTGAGAAAGCTTTCACTGTGGTTGGGGTCGGCGGGTTCCGGCAGGTCGCCGCTAAATCGGGTGTTGGCGTAAACCAGCTCCAGGGTAAACCCCAGGCCTGCCGCAAAGCGGTATTCGGTGGCCAGGTTGGCGCCCCAGATCCGGCCGTCCGCTTTCATGCTCTGGAGCGTGGTGCGCTCGCCCGGGCTGCGTTGCCAGAGTCCCCGGGCCTCGCCAAAGCGGTAGTAGGGGCCGCCGTAGATCAGCCAGCCGGCGCGGGGACGATGGCCGAGGATCCAGGCCAGATCATAGAGCGCCAGCTCCGCCTCCCAAAGGCTGGGGTTCCCCTCGCTGCAGAGCGCCCAGCGGGGGGCGTCGTCGCTGTCGAAGCGCTCGGTGGCCAGGCTGACGGCCTGGGACCAGTTGCCGACGCTGGCGGATTCCGCCGTGTTGCCGGCGAACTGGTATTTCATGCTGTAGCGGGTGGCTTGTCCGGCGCTGGCCACACCAAACTCGACGCCCCGGCCAAGGCTCAGACCAACACGACCCAGAAAGTCGCTCTCCCGCTCCTTAAGCACCTGTTCATTCTGCAGCGCCACTTCACGCTGGTTGACCTGGCCAAACCCGATGTTGGGGCGCAATGGCCGCGCGTCCACTTCGGGCCGGTCCATGCGGAAGTGCTGTGGGGTAAACGACGCGGTGGTGGCACACCCGGTCAGCGCCGCCGCGCACACCATCATCCCGCCAATTCGCTTCATTATTGCCTCCGCCGTTCACGCTTGTCGCTGTGGTTGCCACCGGTGCGGGTGCGCCCCCTTAACCCATGTCGACCCATCTCATCAGGGCGACCAAAACTGCGAAAAACCGTCGCCCGTCAATGCCATTGGAAACAGAGGCGTTACGGCAAAGGGGTAGGATGCGCCGCATGGGCATGGTTTGGTGGGGCTTGCCGGGAAAACAACACAAAGGAGTGTGTGATGAAAATCGAGATCACGGCGCTGTTGGGCATCGTCATGGTAACGGGCTGCCGCTCGACGGTGGAGGTGAACCCGCAACACTATCGGATGGAACGGCCGGAAGTGAGTACCGAGCCACTGCAGACCAATTTGGGGGCGGGTTACGTTGCCGGTCGCGCCGTCGCACTGGAAGATTCGCAAGCGTCGGGGCACAGCGGAAGCCTGCTGGGGCGACTGGGGATAAGTCTGGGGCGGGGATTTGAAGTTGGGGTGTCATCCACCCTGATGGACACCACCCGCTACAGCGGCAAATACCAGTTCTGGGGAGATGGGGCGGACCGCGCCGATGCGGGCAACTGGTCTCAGGCGGTGTCGCTCTCGCTGGAACAATCGGACAGCAGTGGCACCCAGGTCGAGCGCGCTTCTACGCTCTGGCCCGCCACCACCGATCCCATCAAGAGTTCAACCCGCTGGGATGCGGAACTGCTGTTGTACGACGCGGCCTGGATCATCGGTTACCGCCCACACGCCCGCTGGCTGTGGTATGGCGGGCCCTATCTGAGGTTTGGCCGGGTGGCGGTGGACTGGCGCCAGGAGGCGGGCAGTGAGGTGAAGGCGGTGATGCGGCAGGTGGAGGGACGCATCTGGGGCGCCAACCTGGCGTTGGAGTATCGGCTGCAATGGGGGTTGGGGATGACGGTCGAAGCGGTGTATGCCGACCGCACCTTCGATAACTTCTGGACGGGCCTACCCAAGCAGAGGGATCGCGGCGTCGAATGGAACCTGTTGCTGGATTACCGGTTTTAACGCGGCAAAATCACCCAAAAAAAACGCCCCGTATATCGGGGCGTTGTGTTGTCCGTCTCAGGCGCTGTGGCGCTCGGCGGTCAGCTGGCAGAGCCGGACGATCACCGCCACGGCTTTCTCCATCCCCTCCAGAGTGATGTACTCATGCTTGCCGTGGAAGTTATCGCCGCCGGTAAAGAGGTTGGGGCAGGGCAGGCCTTTGTGGGACAGCACTGCACCGTCGGTACCGCCCCGGATCGGCTTGATGACCGGCTCCACATCGCACTGCTCCATCGCCAGACGGGCCAGCTCGATGATGTGGGTATGGGGCGCCACCTGAGTCTTCATATTGCGGTAACCGGCCTCCCACACCAGCTTGCTGGGGTGGCCCTGTGCGGTAAATTGCGCCACCAGGCCTTCCAGCAGCGCTTTGCGCCGGGCCAGGCCGTCCTCCTCGAAGTCACGCACGATGTAATGCAGCGACGCCTCGGCGGTTCCGCCACTGATGGCGGTCAGGTGGAAGAATCCCTCGTAGCCTTCGGTGGTTTCCGGCGTTTCGTCGGCCGGCATCCGGCTGTGGAAGCGGGTGGCCAGGGTCAGGGCGTTCACCAACTTGCCCTTGGCGCTGCCCGGATGGACTGAGTTGCCGGTAATGATGACGCGCGCGCTGGCGGCGTTGAAGTTCTCGTACTCCAGCTCACCCAGCGGGCCGCCATCGATGGTGTAGGCCCATTCGGCGTTGAAGCGTTCGAGATCAAAATGGTCGGCCCCCCGGCCAATCTCCTCATCCGGAGTGAAACCGATGCGGATTGGTCCGTGCTGAATCTGCGGGTTGGCCTGCAGGGTGGCGATGGCGGTCACAATGGCGGCGACGCCGGCCTTGTTGTCGGCACCCAGCAGGGTACGGCCGTCGGTGGTGATCAGGGTTTGCCCTTGCAGGGCGCGCAGCGCGGGGTACTGTTCCGGGCTTAACCGCTCGCCTTCGTTGCCGAGCGCCACGTCGCCGCCGTCGTAGTTGGGGATCACCTGGGGGCGGACGTCCCGGCCGCTGGCATCGGGGGCGGTGTCCAGGTGGGCGATAAAGCCGATGGCCGGTACCGGCTTGTCGGTGTTGGCCGGCAGGGAGGCCATCAGGTAGCCGCGCTCATCCAGGTGGACGTCGCTGAGCCCCATCGCCAGCAACTCGTCGTACAGCGCTTTGGCCAACACCATCTGGCCCGGCGTGCTGGGGCAGCTCTGGCTGTTGGCATCGGATTGGGTATCGAAGGTGACGTAGTGAAGAAAGCGGTTCAGCAAGCGGTCCATGGCGGCCTCGGATCATCAGTGTGACCCGCCATTATGGGGGGGCGCCGGCAGGACAACGCGGGTGTGGATCACAAAATGCCGCCCCGGAAGGGGCGGCATTGCCGGAGCGGCCTTGGGGCGCCATCAGATGGTGGGAAACTGCATCTCCGGCACCCGCTCTGGCACCACCAGCTCGCCGGCGGTTTTCGCGACGATCTCCTCGACGCTGACACCGGGCGCCCGTTCCACCAAGTGGAACTTGCCATCGTGGATCTCGATGTAGGCCAGGTCGGTCACCACTTTATTGATGCATCCGGCGCCGGTCAGGGGCAGGGTGCACTTCGGCAGCAGCTTGGAGTTGCCGTGTTTGTCGGCGTGGGTCATGGTGACAATGATGTTGTCCGCGCCCGCCACCAGGTCCATGGCGCCGCCCATCCCTTTCACCAGCTTGCCGGGGATCATCCAGGAAGCGATGTTGCCCGCCACGTCCACTTCGAACGCCCCGAGCACGGTCAGGTCAACATGTCCGCCACGGATCATGGCGAAGGACTCGGCAGAGTTGAAGATGGAGGCGCCGGTGATGGCGGTCACCGTCTGTTTGCCCGCGTTGATCATGTCCGCATCGACTTGATCTTCGGTGGGGAAGGGGCCCATGCCCAGCAGGCCGTTTTCTGACTGCAGCATCACCTGCATCCCGTTGGGAACGTAGTTGGCCACCAGGGTGGGGATGCCGATCCCCAGGTTTACGTAGTAGCCATCCTGCAGTTCCTGGGCCACCCGCATGGCCAGTTGTTCGCGACTGAGTGCCATGTTGGTCTCCTTATCCCTGTCGTACCGTGCGCTGTTCGATGCGCTTCTCAAAGGTGCCCTGAATCACCCGGTTGACGTAGATCCCCGGGGTGTGGATCTGGCTCGGTTCAAGCTCGCCGGGTTCGACGATCTCCTCCACCTCGACCACGGTGATCTTGCCGGCGGTGGCGGCCATCGGGTTGAAGTTCTGGGCGGTGTGGCGATACACAACGTTACCGAAGCGGTCCGCTTTCCAGCCTTTGACGATGGCGAAGTCGCCGGTGATGGACTCCTCCAGGATGTAGTGGCGACCATTGAACTCGCGCACCTCCTTGCCTTCGCCCACTGGCGTGCCGTAGCCGGTGGCGGTAAAGAACGCGGGAATGCCCGCGCCGCCGGCCCGCATCTTCTCCGCCAGCGTGCCCTGGGGGGTCAGCTCCACCTCCAGTTCACCGGACAGCAGCTGCTGCTCGAACAGGGCGTTTTCGCCCACATAGGAGGCGATCATCTTCTTGATCTGGCGCGCCTCCAGAAGCAGCCCCAGGCCAAAGCCGTCGACGCCGGCGTTGTTGGAGACCACGGTCAGCCCGCGGGTCCCCATGGTTTTAATCTGGGCGATCAGCCCTTCGGGAATGCCGCACAGACCGAAGCCCCCGGCGATGATGGTCATGCCATCGGTCAGCCCCGCCAGGGCCTCCTCGTAACTGCCGACCACTTTGTCGAATCCAGACATCCTTACTCTCCGCTTCCTGACTGAAGGTTGCACCGGCCCGCCAGGGCCCGTGCCACTTTGGAACCATTGCTGCGGCCCAGCCGTTGGCTGATCCGGTCTCCGGCGGCCACCAGGGCGGTCAGATCCACACCGTGGCGGATCCCCAACCCGTTCAGCAGGTAGACCAGATCTTCCGTGGCCAGATTGCCACTGGCGCCGGTGGCGTAGGGGCATCCCCCCAGTCCCGCCACCGCACTGTCGATGGTGCTGACCCCCAGCTCCAGACAAGCCAGCACATTGGCCAGTGCCTGACCGTAGGTATCGTGAAAATGCAGGGCCAGGGCGCTCATCGGCACCCGCGCGGCCACCGCTTCCAGCATTGCCACCGCCTTGTCCGGGGTGCCGATGCCGATGGTGTCACCGAGGGAGATTTCGTGGCACCCCATGGCGTACAGCGCGTGGGCCACCTCCGCGACTTTGGCGGGCGCCACCGCCCCCTCATAGGGACAACCCAGTACGCAGGAAACGTAGCCCCGAACCGGAATGTCCGCCTCTTCCGCGGCCACCATCACCGGCTCAAACCGGGCCAGGGACTCCGCCACCGAGCAATTGATGTTCTTACGGCTGAACGCTTCGGACGCCGCGCCAAACACCGCCACCTCCTGCACACCGGCCTCCAGCGCCGCCTCAAACCCTTTCAGGTTGGGCGTCAGGGCGGAGTAGGTGACCCCCGCCCGACGCTCGATTTGGGCAAACAGCGCGTCGGAGCCCGCCATCTGGGGAACCCATCTGGGGGAGACAAAACTGCCCGCTTCGATATGGCGCAGTCCGGTGTGAGACAGGGCATTCACCAGCGCGATCCGGTCATCGAGGGTGATGGCCGCTTCGTTCTGCAAACCGTCACGAGGACCCACTTCGACGATTTTGACCTCTCTTGGCCTCATTCCGCCGTCTCCTCTTCCAGGGCGATCAGGGCGGTGCCGTCCGCCACCTGGGCGCCTTCGGCAAAGGGCAGGGCGGTGACCGTGCCGTCAAACGGCGCGCTGATGGTGTACTCCATCTTCATCGCTTCCATCACCACCAGCGCCTGGCCGGTGGCGACCCGGTCGCCCACCGCCACCAGATTGGCCACCAGGGTGCCGTTCATCGGCGCCTGCAAGGCCTTGTCGGCGTCTCCTTGGCTGTCTTCCCCCTGATGCGTCACCTGGGCAAAGCGCAGGGGGCCGCCGGGCAGCAGCACGGTGACGCTCTGTCCCTCCCGGTAACAGGGCCAGGATTTGAGGTGGCCATTCAGCTCAAGGCGCAGGCGCTCGCCGCTGTCCACCAGCGCAATCCGGACGATTTCGCCATCCCGCTCGGTTTGCCAGCCGTGGTCGCTGGCGGTCAGCACGATGGGGTAGCGTTCGCCGTGTTCATCCTCCAGCAGCAGTTGGGCCCGGGCCGGGGCATTGAGCCGCCATCCCGGGGGCAGGGCGGTGTCACCGGCAGGCTCAAGCAGACTGAGGGCCACCGCCCAGGCCGCCGGCCAGGCGTCCGTGGTGGGGGCAAACAGGGCGTCGCTGTGGGCCGGGATAAAGCCGGTGTGCAGATCCGCCGCGGCAAAGGCGGGGTGATCGGCAATGCGGTGCAGAAACGGCAAGTTGGTGGTGACACCAGCCAGCTCGCACTGCCCCAGCGCCTGCACCATGCGGCGAATCGCCATCGGGCGGTCATCACCGAAGCAGATCAGCTTGGCGATCATCGGGTCGTAATAGGCGGTGATGGCGTCCCCTTCCACCACGCCGGTGTCAACCCGCACCCCTTCGCCTTGCGGCCAGCGCAGACGCGCCAGGGTGCCGGTGGCGGGCAGAAAGTCCCGGTGCGGATCTTCCGCGTACAGACGCACCTCAACGGCGTGGCCGGCCACGGTGATCTGCGCCTGGGTCAGCGGCAGGGGTTCGCCGGAGGCGACCTTCAGCTGCCAGGCCACCAGGTCTTGTCCGGTGACCAGCTCAGTGACCGGATGCTCCACCTGAAGGCGGGTGTTCATCTCCATAAAATAGAAGCGGCCCTGTTCGTCCACCAGGTATTCCACGGTGCCGGCGCCCAGATAGTCGATCGCCTTGGCGGCCTTGACGGAGGCCTCCCCCATGGCGATGCGCAGGTCGTCGGACAGGCCGGGAGCGGGCGCTTCCTCCACCACCTTCTGGTGGCGTCGCTGGATGGAACAGTCCCGGTCGGACAGGTACACGGCGTTGCCGTGCTGGTCCGCAAACACCTGCACCTCAACGTGACGGGGCGCGGTCAGGTAGCGCTCCAGCAGCAACTGGTCGTTGCCAAAGGCGCTCCGGGCTTCCCGGCGGGCGGTGGCCAGTGCCGCGGTCAGCTCGTCCGCATTTTCGACCACCCGCATCCCTTTGCCGCCGCCACCGAAGGCCGCCTTGACCAGCAGCGGGAAGCCGATCCTGGCGGCCTCCCCGGTCAGCCGGGCGTCACTTTGGTCTTCGCCGTGGTAACCCGGCAGCATCGGTACGCCGGCCCGTTCCATGATCGCCTTGGCGGCGCTCTTGGAGCCCATTTTGGCGATGGCCTCGGCCCGGGGACCGATAAAGGTGATGCCCGCCTGTTCACAGGCCTGGGCAAACTCCGGATTTTCGGAGAGGAAACCGTAGCCCGGGTGGATGGCGTCGGCACCGGCGCTTTGTGCCACCTCCAGCAACAGCGTGGTGTTCAGATAAGAGAGGCGGGCTTCTGCTGGCCCAAGGCGGAACGCCTCATCCGCCAGGGCCACGTGCCGGGCGTGACGGTCGGCATCGGAGTAAACCGCCACGGTGGCGATGCCCAGCCGACGGCAGGTGTCGATCACCCGACAGGCGATCTCACCGCGGTTGGCGATCAGCACTTTCTTGATGTTCATTGGGCCTCCTGCCGCTTCGCGTGTCCTTGCTGTTGCCATGTCGGGGCGCGCTTGTCGAAAAACGCCTGCAACCCTTCCTGCCCCTCGGAGCTGACCCGGATCTCGGCAATGCGCCGGGCGGTCTCCTCCACCAGCTCATCGGTAATGGGCGCGTCGCCCACCGTTGCCAGCAACGATTTGCAGGCTCTGAGCGCCTGCGGGCCATTCTCCAGCAGCGCCTGGATCAGCGGTGCCGCGGCGTCGGCCGGATGGTCGGCCAGTTCGTGGACCAGCCCGAGTGCCTGGGCCCGGGTGCCGTTGAAGCGCTCCGCGGTCAGCGCATAGCGGCGCATCTGGCGAACCCCGATGGCGCGGCTGACGTAGGGGCTGATGGCGGAGGGGATAAGGCCCAGTTTCACTTCCGACAGGCAGAACTGGCTGTCGGGCTGGGCCACGACAATGTCGGCGCAGGCGATAAGGCCCAGCGCGCCGCCAAAGGCCGCGCCCTGCACCAACGCCAGCACCGGGATTGGCAGCCGGTCCAGAGTGTGCATGAGGCGGGCCAGTTGACGGGCGTCCGCCAGGTTGGCGTCGGCGTCCATCTTCGCCTGGGCCTGCATCCAGCCCAGGTCGGCCCCGGCGCAGAAGTGTTTGCCGTTGGCGTCGAGCAACAACAGGCTCAGCCCCGGGTCGGCGGCCACCACGGCGAGGGCGTCATTCAACTCGGCGATGGTGTCGGCGTTGAAGGCGTTGTGCTTGTCGGGCCGGTTCAGGGTCAACCGTGCCAGACGGCCGTCCCGGGTCAATTGAAGGTATTGATAGGCCATGGGTCACATCCTGAATACACCGAAGCGGGTGGGTCTGGCCGGGGCGTTCATGGACGCCGACAGGGCCATGCCAACCACTTCGCGGGTCTGGGCCGGATCGATGATGCCGTCATCCCACAGTCGGGCACTGGCGTAATAAGGGTGGCCCTGCTGCTCGTACTGCTCGACGATGGGGGCTTTAAACCGGGCCTGCTCCTCGGCGGGCCAGTCGATGCCCTGCTTGGCCAGCTGATCCGCCTTGACCTGGGCCAGTACGTT